>DTWD01000234.1 GCA_012963185.1 Acidobacteriota bacterium | reverse complement strand
TGGGACTGCATCACCATAGACTGAAGAGCTAGATGCAAAAACGATGCGTTCGAGTGAATGATTGACGCAGGCTTCAAGTAGGCACTGCGTTGCGTCGATGTTTAGTTTCGTATAGACGGCAAAATCAGTTCCCCAGCTCTTTCTAACGCCGGCTTGGGCTGCCAAGTGAAATACATGAGTTACGCCGTCGAGTAAGTTGCCTAAATCTGCTGTTAACAGAGAGTCCTCGATAAATCGAAACTGGCGCCGTTGCTTGAGCGACGCTATATTCGATTCTTTGATTGACCGAGCATAGTAATCCGTAAAAGAGTCGAGTCCGACAACTTCATGTCCCGCTTCAATGAGACGTTCGGAGAGATGAGAGCCAATGAAGCCGGCCGCTCCCGTAACGAATGCTCTCATGCCAATAATGCCTGCAGTGTTGGCGGAACTCTTTGTGGTCGCCCACGTGGGTCCGTTGCCGCATGGACAGTTATTCCCGACGCGAGTAGTTCATTGTCCGCCTGTCGACGTACCTCGTACGTGAATTCGACGCGCGCACGCGATTTTAACGAGCCGGTTGTCTCAATGTTCAGGGCATCGTCGTACCGAGCAGGCGCACGATAAGTGCACCGTGCTTCGATGACCGGGAGAAGTAGCCCCGTTTCTTCGAGCTGATTGTACGAACCACCCAATGTTCGGAGTAGTTCACATCGTCCTACTTCAAACCAGACAAAATAATTTGCATAATACGCGACGCCCATTTTGTCTGTCTCTGCATACCGCACCCGAACTTTACACGCTGCGACTGGCACTATTCCGGTTCGACTTTCTCGTTATTTAGGGTGTTCAAGTCCCGCCGCGCGAAGACGTCGTGTCGCGTCAGCCGGATCGGTGTCCCCGAAAATCGCTGAAGCCGCAACGAGGATCTCGGCGCCAGCGTTGACCAAACGTGAAGCATTTGAGTGCGTGATGCCACCGTCGACTTCAATAGGTGCGCGATTGCCGATGCTGTCTAGCAATGACCGAGTTTCCTGCACTCTTTTTATACTGTCCGGGATCAATGGTTGTCCCGCGTAACCTGGATTCACCGACATCACCACAACATAATCGACTTGTCCGGCGACTGCTTCCAGCGCAGACACAGGCGTTCCTGGGTTGATCGCTAGGCCGGCAGTTGCACCGAGCGCACGAACCATCGATAGCGTTCGATGGATATGTCTCGTCGCTTCGAGATGTACGGACACCATGGATGCGCCCGCTTTAACATAGGCTTCGATCTGTCGCTCTGGCTCGGTAATCATTAAATGTACATCGAGTGGAACAGTGGCAACTCTGTTGAGTGCGGCTACAACCGGTACACCAATGCTGATTTGGGGTGCAAAGTGACCATCCATGATGTCGACGTGGATAAGATCCGCACCTCCATCTTCAACTGTTCGGATGGCCTCGCCAAGTGAGGCAAAGTCTGCAGCAAGAATAGATGGTGCGATCCGCAGCGTATCAGACACGTTTATTGGCTAACCTCCAGAGATATTGACTCGCCTTGGGATACTTGGAATCCTGAGGAAGGTGCCTGTCGAATCACGATACCTGACGGGATACCAGGGTAGGGGTGGTCACCAACAACGGTGACTCGAAACCCGCGACCACGAAGAATGTTCGCTGCGTCGTTTCCGTCGACTCCGATTAGATTTGGCATCACGTAGCTGCGCCCGCGTTCTCCGGCATTGACTAAGATGGAAACGATTTCACCGCTGCCGTAGGGTGGTGGGTCCTGAGCGACCACAGTGTCGGTCGGATAGCGGTTCGACCGAATTTCGGCGATTTCACGCAATGTAAACAGCTCCTCGGCAAGGTGTTCTGTTGCAAGGTTTTGAGATTCACCGACCAGCGACGGGAGTTCACCGGTATTCGGGCCCGAACTCAGCCAAAGCTTAACGTTTCTTCGGAGTCGTGTTGGACTCCCCGGTCGGGGGTCTTGCTCGGCAATTCGTCCCGGTTCTATCGCAGGGTGTATTCGGCGAAGGGGGTCAATCCTCGCATTCAGACCAACAGCTGCTAAAGCCTCGGTTGCTGCAGCAGGTGCTAGCCCCCGCAGGTCAGGCGTCGCAACCTCGCGAGATTTGATCGAAAGCTGGAGGCCGGCGTAGGCCGTGATGCCGTAGGTAACACCTAGTGCTCCGACGAGTAGGGCGAGTTTGCCAATGAGGAGAAGACTTGACCGAGCATTCATTGGGTCTACTCAGTGTAGAACAAGTCTTTTAAATGGACAACGTTCAGGGGATTCGCTTTTGTAGTGTAGCGGCAAAAAATCCGTCGATTCCATCTCTGAATGGTAATGTTCTCAAAAAGCCATCAGGTTCGATGCAGCTATTAAATTCTGGCGTCGGTGGTCGTGTAATGCGAAAATCTCGTTGTTCTGACAGGAACTGTTGAATAACAGCGTTGGTCTCCTCTGGTTCCGTCGAGCACGTCGAGTACACGAGCCATCCTCGTGGTCGTAAGGCCTCTGAGGCGAATTTCAACATTCGGAGTTGTCGAGCGGAGAACGCTTCTAAATCCTCTGCGGTTCGTCGCCAACGGATGTCCGGATCTCTTCTAAGGATGCCCAGCCCAGAGCATGGAGCGTCGACCACAATGACATCGAAGGCAGCGGTAAACGGGAGCGGTTGTTCAGCGTTTAGCTGAACAACCGACGCATTAGAGATGTTGTGTTGCGCAAGGTTCTCTATGAGGAGATTTATGCGCCGTTCGCGGTAGTCAGTTGCCACAACGCGAACCGGGTTGCCGTTGCACGCGAGACCGACAGTTTTTACACCGGGCGCTGCACAGAGATCGAGTATTAGCGGATTTTCAAGCGTGGCAGTCAGGCTGCACACAAGTTCGGTGACGACTTGTGCTCCTTCTTCTTGAATGATGTATTCGGAGTTCAAACGCTCGCCAGCGGTCGATATGGATCCGTCCGTGACGATGAGGCCTCGTTGAGCGACCCGAGTTGCAACCGTGTGAACACCCGTTCTCCTAAGTCTCGTTGTAAGTTCAGATTGTGAGACCCCGTTTAGCAGTGGCCTTATGGTGACCGGCGCCCGCCGATTATTGAAGCGAACCCAGGCGGCGGTTGATGTCCACCCGTGACGGTCGAGCCACCGTTCAATAAGCCAGCTCGGGTGAGACAGTGTGATGCTTAAGTAGTTCACGGCGGCCGTATGGTCGAAGGTCTCGTCATTTTCACAGGACGGAATTAATGGAAAGCTAATCGGACGGCGTCGTTCCGTGTAGGTCCTCAGAACCGCGTTTACGAATCCGCTTGCGCTGCTTACGCCGGTTTCGCGGGTAAGCGCGACCGCGTCAGCGACCACTGCATGTGTTGGGATCCGGTCCAGTTTGATGAGCTGATAGAGTGCGACTCGAAGGATGCGAATTACGGAATCATCGATATTCGTTAAGGCGCGGGATGACAGCTGGCTAATGACGTGGTCGAGTGCGGCACGCCAGCGGTACACACCAAACCCAATTTCTCCGAGAAGTGCGCGGTCACGGGAGTCAACGAGATCTCGTCGTCCATGGTCAAGCGCGGTC
Source organism: Acidobacteriota bacterium (assembly GCA_012963185.1). The sequence goes on along the minus strand of DTWD01000234.1, from coordinate 463 downwards.
GCGAGATCGTATCGATTACTGTCAACGTCCGTCAGTACGTTGTGAGCGGCTTGTCGTACCGGTGCTGTCATAGCCCGTGCGAGGTTAACTGCGTGCCTATCTGCCATCGTTGACGTTGACCCGAGAGGAAGGAACGTGTGTCTAAAGGACGTCGGCCCTCCTGTTGAATGTGACGGATTGCCAGAGCATTTTTGGAACCAGTTGAGATGATGAGTCTGTCAGCACGAGCTTCGATAATCGTTCCGGGTCCGTCGGCGGAGTCATGGTGCTCAACAACCGCGCTGCGATGGACGAGATATCTGGTGCCTTGGTGCATAGTGGCGGCATGCGGCCACGGATGTAGCCCCCGAATTAAGTTGTGAATGTCAACAGCGGACGCATGCCAATCAATGTGGCCATCTTCACGAGTGAGCGGTGGAGCAAACGTCGTTTCGCGATGGTTTTGGGCCGTTTCTTGGGCGCG
>DTWD01000233.1 GCA_012963185.1 Acidobacteriota bacterium | reverse complement strand
CCAATGGAAATCATGATGTTTAGGATGTTTGGAAGCATTTTTGAATGGTGCATAATTTCCGTTGGGGTTTGTTTGGAGCAGGGTTTTTTCTTGTTTCTGTTGTCTAGTGACGGTAGTGCGTTTTGTTTATTCACAAGGATTCTTTTGCGTAAAAAGTCAGCCAGATAGTCCGATTGTTTCTTAATGTAACGTGATTTATCCCTATGTAACTAGACCTTTTATTTTCGGTGCGAAGAGCGGTAACTATACTAAACATCTAATTCTTCGGCTTCTTCAGCGCGTTCCATGATGAAACGGAACCGTGCCGATGCGTCTTTCCCCATTAAGTCGTTGATAACACGGTCAGTGAGGATCTGGTCGCTAACCTCTACACGTAACAGCCGTCGGGTCGCGGGGTTAAGAGTAGTTTGCCAGAGTACCTTGGGCATCATTTCTCCTAAACCTTTAAATCGTGTAATTTCTGGTTTTGTTCGTGGGTGTTTGACGCCAGCAGTCGAGACGATGTCATTTCGGTGGGCGTCGTCGAGTGCCCAGTGAGTTTCTTTTCCGATATCGATTCGATAAAGCGGTGGTTGAGCAAGAAATACTTTGCCATGCGCGATCAGCTTGGGAAGGAATCGATAAAAGAAGGTCAGTAATAACGTCGCGATGTGATTACCGTCAGAGTCTGCGTCCGCTAGGATGATGATACGGCCGTAACGCAGTTTTGTGAGGTCGAATTGTTTGCCCAGACCACAGCCAAGTGCTGTAATAACATCGGATAGTTCTTTATTCGCTAAGGCTTTCGATGCGGGCGCACTCTCTACATTGAGTACTTTTCCACGTAGTGGCAGGATGGCTTGGCGGCCGCGATCGCGGCCCTGCTTAGCAGAGCCTCCAGCCGAATCACCTTCGACGATGAAGAGTTCGCTATCGTTTGGGTTCTTGCCAGTACAGTCACTTAGTTTCCCGGGAAGGTTAAGTCGAGTGGATGTCGCACTTTTTCGTGAGACTGCCTGCTGGGCAACACGGCTTGCCTCCCGTGCCCTGGCAGCAAGAATAATACGCGCTACGATTCCTTCGGCGACGCTAATGTTGTGATTTAGCCACTGTTCAAGCGCCGGTCGAACCGTTGAATCAAGCACTGATACAATTTCAGGGTTATTGAGGCGATCCTTCATTTGACCCTGAAACTGAGGGTCTTGCACAAACATACTCAATACCCCGATCAATCCCTCTCGAATGTCATCAGCCGTAATGGTGACCCCTTTCGGGGTTAAGTTATGTGTGTCGACAAAATTACGTATAGCCTTGCCGATTCCGGAACGCGCTCCGTTCTCGTGCGTGCCTCCGGCTTCGGTGGGTATCCCATTGACGTAACTGCGAAGATGTTCGTCGGTCGCCTCCGTCCACTGTAAGACAAGCTCAATGCGTGAAGCCGTCGTCGCGTGCTCTTTTGACAAAACAAACGGTGAATCATGAATGGAGGCCGTACCACGGTCGTCGATGATCTGTGTCAGGTAGTCTGCCAGTCCATCCTCGTGTTGAAAGCTTTCTTTCTTTTGTACGGACTCGTCTTCAAAGGTAACTCGAAGTCCGCTGTGTAGGTAACTGGCAATTTCGAGTCGGTTTCGGATGAGGTCTCGGTCAAAAACAGTCTTGGGGAAAAT
>DTWD01000232.1 GCA_012963185.1 Acidobacteriota bacterium | reverse complement strand
GCGCCGAGTTAAACGGTACGGGTCAACGGGTCAGCAACACCACTAATATTAGTTTCGATGGTATCGAGGCTGAAGCTCTTCTTATTGCTCTCGATTTGGAAGGAATAGCTGTCTCTACCGGGTCCGCCTGTTCGTCAGGAACGCTAGAACCATCTCACGTACTTCGCGCAATGGGATTTTCTCCTCAACGAGCACAAAGTTCGATTCGATTCAGTCTCGGCCTTGGAAATACGGAAGAACATGTAACCCGAGTAGTCGATTCATTGCCATCCATCGTGTCCAAATTACGCCAATTGTCTGGTCACCACGCTTTGAGAAGCTAATGCGAATCGTAGCAGCTATGTCTGGCGGTGTTGACTCCTCAGTAGCCGCGGCACTACTTACCACGGATGGACACGACGTGATCGGGTTGTCCATGCAACTCTACGACCAGATGAATGGTAACTATGAATTCGGTTCTTGCTGCACCCTTGACGACCTTGCTGATGCGAGACGAGTAGCAGCACGACTAGGCATACCGCACTATATTGTGAATTTTGAACGACAGTTCGAAGAACACGTCATTTCTCACTTTGTTCAAGAGTATGTCAATGCAAGAACGCCTATCCCGTGCGTTCAATGTAACAGTGACCTTAAATTCTCAAGTTTACTCGAGCGCGCACGCGGTCTCAACGCCGACTACGTTGCGACAGGCCACTACGCGCGCGTAGCCAAATTATCGACTGATGACGGCTCAGATATTTACCAACTACGCCGGGCTGTCGACGACAATAAAGATCAGTCATACTTTCTTTTTTCTTTGACACAGGAGCAACTATCGAGGGCCTGCTTTCCTCTTGGTGAGCTAACGAAAAGCGCCGTCAGAGAGCATGCACGAACCTACGGACTCAATGTGGCTGACAAACCGGATAGTCATGAGATCTGCTTCGTCCCCGATGGACAGTATGCCGACTTCGTCGAAAGCCGAAGCCCTGAAATCAGCACCTCTGGAAACATCGTGAACCATGCCGGCGATACTATCGGCCAGCATGCTGGCATCCATCGATTTACCATCGGCCAGCGTAAAGGACTTGGCTTGTCCAGTGATAAGCCTCTATACGTCACAGCTCTCGACGCACCATCAAGTACAGTTACCGTCGGTCCTAGGCATGCGCTTGAGCAAACGCGTCTCACCGCCTCTAACGTAAACTGGATCCTCAAAGCCCCACCACATGGAGCTCATGTATCGGCTCAAATCCGACATCACCATCCGGTTGCCCTGTGCCGCGTGTGGGCCGATCACAGCGAGTTACAACTCGAATTTGAACATCCGCAGCAAGCCATCGCACCCGGACAAGCCGTAGTGATCTATGACGGAGACGTCGTATTGGGAGGCGGTTGGATTGAGTGAAAATTCGCGATGGCTAAATAGCAACCGACTCTGATAGATCTGAAACAGTTATTTAAACAGCGGCACTCTCAAGGTAGCGTTCCGCATCCATAGCAGCCATACAACCAGATCCCGCAGCCGTGATCGCCTGACGATACACATGGTCCTGCACATCACCACAGGCGAACACGCCACGAACGCTTGTTTCCGTGCCTCGCTGCGGAACTATATAGCCGTTCTCATCGAGCTCAATCTGACCATGAACCAAGCTCGTATTTGGCGTATGTCCTATAGCAATAAACACGCCGTCCACTTCTAAGTCCTTGCCCAATCCACTCTTCGTATTTCGAAGCGCAACACCACTAACGACGCCTAATTCAATTCCTCTTATCTCTTCAATAACAGTGTTCAACTCAAATGAAATTTTTTCGTTCGCCCGGGCTTTGTCTTGCATGATCTTCGATGCACGAAATTTCTCTCGACGATGCACAAGGGTCACGTGGGACGCAAACTTTGTCAGAAATGTTGCTTCCTCCATTGCAGAGTCACCACCACCAACTACCACGATGGGCTTATCACGAAAAAAATAACCGTCGCACGTTGCGCACGTAGACACACCATGCCCCATCAATTTCCTTTCAGATTCGAGCCCCAAAAGACGTGCCGAGGCACCCGTTGCAAGGATCAATGATTTCGTTTGATGCGTCCCGGTGTTGGTCGACACTGTGAAGGGCGCCGAGCCAAGTTCAAGCACCGACACATCACCTTGTACAATTTCCGTGCCAAAACGTTTAGCCTGCGCCCTCATTTCAGCCATTAGATCAGGGCCTAAAACACCGGACCTAAAACCCGGATAATTCTCAACCTCTGTTGTCAGCATCAATTGGCCACCTGCTTCTAATCCTTCGATAAGCAGCGGGTTAAGGTTCGCCCGCGCTGTATACACCGCCGCAGTTAAACCAGCTGGACCAGACCCTATGATGATCACATCACGCATGAATCTTCCTTTCCTCTACAACAATCAAATCACCCAAATGAGACGCCTAGAATCAAGGACTCGCTAATAGTCAAAACAAATACGAAATTACAGCGTTGTAGCTAAATTCTGGAAGAAAAAGAAGAGAGTACTCAATCTGCGCGAAGCGTGACAGGCTCAATAAGAGACTGGCCTTTCGTTGAAACCCAATCGACGAGACGATGTACTTCTCGGAAGCGTCCAGAATTTGAACCGGCGCCAAGAACAACAACGGCTAGAGGGTCCCGATTAGGCAACTTAATAACAGCGGCTAGGCAATAACCGGCCTCATCAATATATCCCGTCTTGCCGGCTTGAATCGAGTAACGACCCCGCAATAAACGATTGGTGTTACGTATCGTTAAGCCTCGACGGCTAGTTCGCAGTCGATAGGTTCTGTTACGCATAATCCGAGCTATCGCCGGCTCTCGACTCGCCGCTGTAATCAGCCGCGCGACGTCGTAGGGCGTAGACAGATTGTCTTCGTGCAAACCAGATGGGTCAACGAACTGAGTATCTTGAAGACCGAGTTCATTAGCCTTCATGTTCATCGACTGGACAAATTCCTTCGTACCTAAACCCGTAGCACGCGCTAAAACACGAGCTGCAGCATTATCGGAAGCGATTAAGGCTAAATGCATAAGATTATCTAGTGTGACACGTTCTCGACGCCTCAAATACGTGGTCGAGGCGCGACGGACATCCCGCGCTGAGATCACAACATCACGAGTC
>DTWD01000231.1 GCA_012963185.1 Acidobacteriota bacterium | reverse complement strand
TTCGGCAGTCGTCGCGTCCGCACCGCGTGTTTATGCCGGTGGTCTTGTGAGTTCTGGAGATGCAACGTCGGCCGGCATGTTTATGGGTATCGACCCTGCGCGTGAATTGGTGTTGACGCGCTTTCTGGATCAACTAGTTGAGGGACGACTACCGGTCTCCGGTCAGAACGAACTGGTGGTGGGTGAGGAGATGGCACGCCAATTATCTGCAACTGTCGGTGATGAACTCGTGGTGGTGGCGTCTGGCGCGGATGGATCAATGGCTAATGATCTCTATCGCTTGGTGGGGATGTTCCGATCAGGTCTGACAGAACTCGATGCGACTTTTGCCGTGATGCCAATAGGCGATCTCCAGGCACTCATGGTGCTTCCCCCGAATCGTATTCATGAAATTGCGGTTGCCACGGCTGACCCATGGATTGCTGAGACCACCGCGCTCCGTCTGAGCGAAACGGTTCCAGTTGTAGACCCCCCTATTGAGATCGTTGCATGGAATGTCTTGAACCCGGCGATGGTTGATTACGTTGCGTTTGCAGACAGCATGTATTTCATCATCATTTTCATTGTGTTTGGTATCGCTCTGTTTGGGGTTGCGAACGCCACGTTGCTGGCTACCTATGAACGACGGCGGGAATTTGCCGTGATGTTGGCGCTCGGGGCGACCCCGCGGTCGATCTGGTTGACGGTGTTGTCTGAAGCCTTGGCCGTCGCAATCGTGAGTCTTGTCCTAGGATCCATTCTTATTTTCCCCCTGATGGTGTGGTTTCATAACGCCCCCCCTGATATGAGCTGGTTGCTCGACAGCGATGTGACGTTGATGGGCGCGTTGTTGTCACCGAGTCTTCGTGTCGAATACAACCCGTCGTTTTGGCTAACGTGTTCGATAGCACTGATTGTGACGGCACTGATAGCCGCGCTTTATCCAGCGTTCCGTGCAGGGCGTACGCCCCCAGCCGATACGCTGTCCGGCTTGTAGATGCGCCAGAGTCAGGACTCTCCTCGTTCATCGTCATCGCACGTCGGCGTCATTGTGCGTTTGGCGTTTCGCAATCTTCGGCGGCAACTTCGTCGGAGCATCCTCACGGCGATGGCGATGATTGTCGGTGGCTGGTTGTTGATTTTCTCGTTTTCGTTGGGTGACGGGATGCATGAAACGTGGATTGATTCTGGCATCCGGACAAGTGGTGGGCATGTCACGGTGGAACAACCGGAGTTTCAGCTCAGCCGGAAAATTGAGGACCGCCTCTCAACGAATGTCCGGCAGCGAGTCGAGCAGGCATTGGAGTCGCCAGTCATCAAGCCGCACGTGGTCGCGGTGTCATCTCGCCTGACGGTCACCGGGTTGGCCAGTTCTTCGGCGGGATCCAGGCCGGCCCGGATTATTGCCGTTGACCCGATTGCGGAAGCTGTTTTTGGGACGCTTGACGAGCAAGTGATTGACGGGCGGTATCTAGAACCCGGCGATGAATTAGCCGCGTATGTCGGTCGCGGTCTTATTGATGCGCTCGATCTTCGGTTGGGATCTCGGTTTGTCGTGCAGGCACAGGATACCGAGCAAGAGATTGCGGGGCAGCTTCTTCGTGTTGTTGGGATATTTGAGACGGGGCTTTCAGAAATTGATCAGTCGGTTATACATATCCCCTTTTTGACGGGCGGTGCCTGGCTCGGGTCCGGTCGTGATGTTACCAATGTGGGCGTGGTCCTTACCGATAGTGAGATCGTTCCGGTTGTTACCGCGTACCTTGAGCGTGACCTCGATACTTCGATTGCCACTGGCGATGTGACGGTGATGGACTGGCAGGAGTCGAACCCCCCCCTGTCTGCCGCGATTGCCATTGACAATTTTGGGAACTATTTGGTGTACGGCATTCTGTTCATGATTATTGCGTTTGGCATTGTGAATACCGTCTTGATGTCCGTACTGCATCGCCATCGCGAATTTGGAGTGTTGCAGGCACTCGGTCTGACACCCCGAGAGACGGGAGCGATTGTGTTGGTGGAAGGTCTGAGTCTCACCGCGATCAGTGGCTGTCTTGGTGTCGGACTCGGATTGCTTACGACCTGGTATTTTTTTGGAGACGGGATCGATTTATCCGCGTTGGCCCCTGACAACATGGAATTTTCAGG
>DTWD01000230.1 GCA_012963185.1 Acidobacteriota bacterium | reverse complement strand
TCTTGTACGGTGCGGTCGATCGCTGTAAGTCGCTTTAAAAGCGCTTCGAGTTGGTCCAGCGGGAGTGCGTTTTGGCCGTCGCTCTTTGCATGTGCAGGTTGCTCGTGCACCTCTAGAAATACGCCGTTGACGCCGGCGGCTACGCCGGCCGATGCAAGTGGCGTAATAAATTCGGGTTGACCACCGGTCACTCCGGTCGTACCGCCGGGAAGTTGTAGGCTGTGCGTCACATCGTAGATTACGGGATATCCGAACGACTTCAACTGTGGGAACGCCCTCATATCTACAACCAAATTGTTGTACCCGAATGATGTTCCACGTTCGGTAACTAAAACTTGGTGATTGTTTACGGAGATTACTTTATTAATAGCGTGGCCGACATCGAGGGGCGACAGGAATTGTCCCTTTTTGATATTTATCGGACGTCCCGTATTCGCGGCGGCGACTATGAGGTCGGTTTGTCTTGAGAGAAATGCTGGGATTTGCAAGACATCGACGATTTCGGCCGCTGGTTCCGCGTGTTTCGGTTCATGGATATCGGTTAAAAGCGGGCAGCCAAGCTTTTCCTTAATTGAGCTTAGGATCTCAAGTCCCCTGGTTAGACCTGGGCCACGAAAGGACGACATGGATGTTCGGTTTGCCTTGTCAAAGGATGCCTTGAATATAAAAGGCATCCCATATTTTTTGGCAGCTATCTGGACCGCGGTGGCAAGTTCCATCGCGTGGTCGGAGCTCTCGATGACACAGGGACCGGCGATTAGCGCTAGTGGCTGACGTTCCCCAAATACGACATCTCCTACACGCACGTCATGCATCACACAATTATAGGGGCGTCTGCATTGCTATGAATCGTTTAGGCCATCGTTTCGGATGCTGGCTTGGTACTCTGTCGGTGGTCGTATGTAGCCTTGACAAAATGGTCAAAGAGTGGATGTGGGTTGCGCGGTTTTGATTGAAACTCAGGATGAAATTGAACCGCTACAAACCACGGGTGTTCAGGAAGTTCAATCGCTTCGACGAATTTTCCATCCGGCGACCGGCCTGAAATTACTAAGCCTTTGTCGGTGAGTACTGATTCGTATTCTCGATTGAATTCGTAGCGGTGGCGATGACGTTCAGCGATTTCTTGTCGTCCATAGGCCTTATAGGTGCGGGTGCCAGCTTCGACATTGCATGGATAGCTTCCAAGCCGCATGGTGCCGCCCAGGTCGTCTACGTCTAAAAGGTCTCGCAATTTGTAAATCACTTTATGGGGTGTGTGTTCGTCACATTCCGTCGAATCGGCTCCTTCGAGTTTGCAAACGTTCCGAGCAAATTCAACAACTGCCCATTGGAAGCCGTAGCAAATACCAAAGTAAGGGATGCCTTGTTCTCGGGCGATTTGGGCGGCCCGCACCATACCCCGGCTACCCCGATCGCCAAATCCGCCTGGAACGAGGATACCGTCGGCTCCCGCAAGAAGTTTATCGCCATCCTGTGTTTCTAAAGCTTCTGCCTCGACCCAATTGATTGACACTTTAAGTAGGTGGGTAAATCCTGCGTGGTGCAGGGCTTCGTTCAGGCTCTTGTAAGAATCTTCATAGCCGACATACTTGCCGACAACGTGTACGGTGACTTCATCGGTGGGGTTATTAATACGATTGACAAGTTGGGCCCATGAATGCATGTTGCAAGGTGTTGCTGGTGGAAGTGTGAGACCTCGCAAAACGATGCTATCGAGGCCTTCCTCTGCGAGGACGAGAGGAACTTCGTAAATACTTGACACGTCCTTTGCCGTAATCACTGCCTCTACCGGGACGTCACAAAATAATGCAATTTTTTCCCGAATATCTTGCGGAAGAAAACGATCTGTTCGGCATAGGAGAATGTCGGGCTGGATTCCAATTGAACGAAGGTCTCGGACGCTATGCTGAGTTGGTTTTGTCTTCAGTTCGCCCGCGGTCCCGATGTATGGGACAAGCGTGAGGTGGATATATAAAGTATTTTCGCGACCGAGGTCTTGTCGGAGCTGGCGGATCGCCTCGAGGTATGGCTGGCTCTCGATGTCACCAACGGTCCCACCAACCTCAACCAGGACAATATCAATATCCTCACCAGACGCTACAAGTTGCATGCTTTCTTTTATCTCATTGGTTATATGGGGAATAACTTGGACGGTGTGTCCCAGATAATCACCCCGTCGTTCTTTCTGGATCACCGAGAGGTAGATTTTGCCAGTGGTCCAGTTGTGGTTCTTTGTTGTGACTGTGTCGGTGAAACGTTCATAGTGACCGAGGTCAAGGTCTGTTTCTGCGCCATCCGCTGTTACGTAGACTTCGCCATGCTGGTACGGACTCATGGTGCCAGGGTCGACGTTGACGTACGGATCGAGCTTTTGCAGCGTAACCCGGTAGCCGTGTCCTTCTAAAAGAGCGCCGATGGACGCAGCCGCAAGTCCTTTGCCGAGCGAGGACACGACTCCACCAGTTACAAAAATATATTTCACAGCACGGGTTGGCGATTCTGGGCTGGTCTCGACGCTCATTCATTGACTCCAGTTAACACAAGGCGGCGGACTTCATCGAGGTCTTCAGCGGTATCAACGCCAATTGGATTATCGTCCGTTTCCACAGTGGTAATACGGTACCCGTATTGGAGGGCTCGTAGTTGTTCAAGTTGCTCAGTTTGCTCGAGTGTTGTCGGACTAAGCTTTCCGAGTTCGAGCAAGATTGACCGACGATACGCGTACAGGCCAATGTGCTTGAACCCGAGGATGTTGTCCGAGGGAGTCGTTCCATTTTGCTGATGCGGAATAGGAGACCGAGAAAAATACAGTGCATGGTCAGCCGAGTTAACCACGACCTTCACGACGTGCGGGTTGCTGAATTCCGATTGGTCGGTAATAGCGCAGCGTGCAGTCGCGATATGTGCGCTCGGGTCGATAAGCAGGCGGCCAAGAACGGCATCAATCAGCAATGGGTTAAGTAGGGGTTCGTCTCCTTGTACGTTGACAATGACGTCGCAGGTTAATGATTCGGCTACTTCAGCAAGGCGATCGCTGCCGGAGAGATGGTCTGATCGTGTGAGGCACACGTTCCCACCAAACTTAGTTACCACGTCTGCAATTCTGTTGTCATCAGTCGCGACGAGCACGCTGTCGATGGAGTTCGCACGTTCTGCGCGGCGATAAACGCGCTCGATCATTGTTTGTCCTGCTATATCGACTAAGGCCTTGCCCGGTAGGCGAGTCGAATTAAAACGAACGGGTATGACAGCGACAGAAGTGGGTGCAGGTGTAATTTTGTGCGTCGCGTCGGTTGCAACAGGATGCACGGCGAATATTAACATGGTTGTCGCCGTTCCGTGCAGTCGTGCGCACTGCCCCGGATGTTTATTGGTTTGTCGAAGAGATTGCGTCTATAACAATA
>DTWD01000229.1 GCA_012963185.1 Acidobacteriota bacterium | reverse complement strand
GCCCGCTGCTCCAGGGCGCACGCGCTGCGTTGGGACCGGTTCCATCTTGTAGTAGGGCGCGGAATTCCGAGTTCCAGTTTCTGGAAAGACTTCCCACTTTGCGCGGTCGATGACGAGTGTGCCTTCGTTACCAATAAACGCGACACCATGGTCCCGTTGGAAGGGACCGAGTCCGATGCCGACCGCGTGCTCCCAGATCATGGTGAAGTCCTCGTATTCATAGATCGCTTGGAGGGTGTCCGGTGTTTCTTCGGCATCGTCGGGATACGCGAACTTACCGCCGCTGGCAATGATCGAACGTGGAGCGGTAACGTCCATGCCATACAACACGATGTCGATCAAATGCACACCCCAGTCCGTCATTAAGCCGCCAGCGTAGTCCCAGAACCAACGAAAATTGAAGTGAAATCGATTTCGGTTAAATGGTCGGAGCGGGGCCGGTCCCAGCCACATGTCGTAATTTACTCCCGCAGGAGTGGGTTCATCGGGGATGTTCGGGATGTCAGGCAGCCAGTCCATGTAGGCCCAGGCTCTCGCCGTACGAATGCGGCCAAGCTTACCTGATCGTAGAAACTTGATCGCGTCATCCCAGTGCACACCGCTCCGTTGCCATTGTCCGACTTGGACGACTCGGTCATAACGTTTTGCGGCAGCAACCATGATCCGACATTCTTCAATGGAATTGGCCATTGGTTTTTCGACGTAGACATCCTTTCCGGCCTCACATGCCATGACCATCTGGAGGCAGTGCCAATGGTCAGGGGTGCCGATGACCACGGCATCGATGTTGTCATCATCTAGTATTCGCCTGAAATCCTCGTAGAGTGCCGGCTTTGTGCCCGTGGTTTGTTCAACGTCTTGGGCACGTCGCTCAAGCACATTACGATCCACGTCGCATAAGGCCACACATTCCACTTCAGGGAGTTTCAGCAATGAAGTTAGGTCGGAGTACCCCATGCCGTTGCAGCCGATCACGCCGACCGCAATGCGATCACTTGGTGCGACGCCCCAGGGACGTGACGCGAACGTTCTGGCCTCGGTGAGCTTGGTACCTGCGATGGCAGCTGCGCCACCCAGAAGAAATGCACGTCGTGTCGCTTGCATAGTTGATTACCTCATAGAGTTTGGAGGGTGAGTTATGGTGTGCTTAGAAAGGCTCTAATCTCTTCAAAAGCACGGTCCTGTTCACATCGGAACGATTGGTGTCCGCAGTCGTTGTCAAAGACGAGCGTTTGTGAATTCGTTAACTCAGCGAAGGTTAGTGCTGGACCCGGGGTGACCATATGGTCATAGGTGCCCACGACAGCGAGTATCTCAGCTTTGACGGCGTCTGCAGTGGCTGGCCATTCACCATCAAAGGATATTGAAACGTCGTGCGCAATCATTGCTTGGAGTTGAGCCACGCGGTCATTAATAGCGAGTGTCATACCCCCTGCCCGTCCATCTTTGAGTAACGCGGCACCTTGGTCGTGGGGATCTTGTCGCGCATGGAAGTCCGGTGAGTATAGGGCAAGGTGGCTGATCATCCCGGCGACTTCAAGCGCGGTGGTTTCATTGCAGTCGCAATCGAGTGCCTGTTCCAACGCTATCAATTGGGCAGTCCATAAGAGCAAGTCGTAGGAAGCCAGTCGTGGTGAACCAACAATCGGGACGGCGCGATCCATGAACTCCGGGTAGGTTGTGACCCATTCGTAGGCTTGCATTCCACCCATGGAAATGCCGATGACCGCATGCAGATGGGTGATACCAAGCACTTCGGTCAGTAGTTGGTGTTGCGACTGTACCATGTCACCAATGCTAACCACAGGAAAGTTACGTTGTGGTTGCTGGGTGCTATTGGATGGGGATGATGAGATTCCGTTAGCTAGGGCGTCAACGGTAATGAGGAAAAACTGTGAGGTATCGACTGCACCCACAGCATCGCTAGTGAATAGCTCTTCGGATGTGCCGGTGAACCACGTTGGAAACAAAATAACGTTTGATCGGTCTGCGTTCAGAGTACCCGCGGTTCGATATGCGATTTTGGCATCTTGAATCACATCACCATTTTCGAGTTTAAAATCTCCCAAACTAGCAATTTGAAGTGGGGGAGCCTCGGCTGCATGAAGCGTTACCGAGAGCAGTAGACAGAGAAGCATGAAGACGGATCGCATAATATTTTGTTTCCTCCAGTTATTTAGGACTCGGTAATGATAAATGTTTTTAACCTTCTGATAATTGTTCGAGGTCAACCGATAGTTCAGCTGCAAGGCGCTCTCCATTTGGGCTCGTGTATGTGACGACTCCTGTAATTGCTTGGACTTCGAACGAGAACTCACTTAAAGAACGGTTGTCGTTCGTTGGCCGGTTGAACACCACCTCCGTGCGTTGCTGGGTTGTCCTCCACTCGCTAGTTGGGAATACAGTGGCGGTGACCTGGCTTGGGAACCATTCAATATTGTAAGGGAGCACTGTCCATTGCAGAATCATCTCTGGTTTGTCCATGGTCGTAGGCGTGTGCACGCCTGTCCGTAGTTCTGCACTGAAAGGCCGGTTTGGTGCATCGAGACGGGTGGGAACTCGAGTAGACCAATTCTCGAAACGCGCAACGTTACCATGATTGATGAGCCGTGTTCCGGATATTGAGACTGGTAGTAGTAAATCAATGAATGCTTGTCCGGGTAGGCACTCTTCTTTACACGCTAGCCAATTCACAGTGGCCGTTAAATGCCATTCATGATCTGGATCATGGTTGGAGGCCTGCACGTCG
>DTWD01000228.1 GCA_012963185.1 Acidobacteriota bacterium | reverse complement strand
GCTGGCCCACCAGCATGCCCAGGTCGTCGATCTGAGCGACGCCCGCGCCGTCATCAGGCTCGCCGGGCCCCGCAATCAGCGTGATGGGCGCGGGGTGGTGGCCGGAGCGGTAGGCCATTTCCACGGACGCGTCGGGCGGGAGCTGCGAAGTCCAACCAACGGAAAGGGAAGGACGCCCTCAACATCAATGACTTAAAAGGGATGGGTGTTAAGAAGCTTACGCAGGTGGCGAAAGGTCTGAATATTGCTGGCGCAGGAGGCATGCCTGAGCAGCATTTAATCTTTCAGATCTTAAAAGCACAGACGGAACAGAGTGGTTTTATCTTTTCGGAAGGCGTTCTTGAGGTGTTGCCTGATGGCTTCGGGTTCCTAAGGGCGCCAGATTTCAATTATTTACCTGGGCCTGATGATATTTATGTGTCCCCTTCGCAGATACGGAAATTCGATCTTCAAACAGGCGATACAGTTTCAGGACAGATCAGGCATCCAAAGGAAGGCGAGCGTTATTTCGCGCTCATCAAGGTTGAGGCTGTGAATTTTGAGTCGCCAGATCGCGGGCGAGACAAGATGTATTTCCAAAACCTTACGCCGCTTTATCCTCAAGAACAAGCGAAGCTCGAAACCGATTCTAGCAACCTTTCCGGGCGCGTCATGGATTTAATGACTCCGATCGGGAAAGGCCAGCGCGGCGTTATCGTGGCTGCCCCGAGGACGGGTAAAACGATGTTGCTGCAGAGCATCGCACAATCTATCGCAAAGAATCATCCAGAGATTTATCTGATTGTTTTGCTTGTCGACGAACGCCCAGAGGAAGTTACGGACATGGAGCGTTCGGTTGATGGCGAGGTTATTTCATCAACATTTGATGAGCCTGCACAGCGGCATGTGCAGGTTGCCGAGATGGTCATAGAAAAAGCGAAGCGCTTGGTTGAGCATAAGAAAGATGTCTTTATTTTGCTTGACTCTATTACGCGGTTAGCCAGAGCCTATAACACCGTGATTCCGCCCTCTGGAAAAGTATTGTCTGGGGGGTTGGACTCGAATGCGTTGCAGAAACCGAAGCGATTTTTTGGCGCCGCTCGGAACATCGAAGAAGGTGGGTCATTGACGATCATGTCTACCGCGTTGGTCGACACTGGCTCTCGGATGGACGATGTTATTTTTGAAGAATTTAAAGGTACCGGCAACATGGAGATCCATCTGGACCGCAAGTTGGTGGATAAGCGGGTATTTCCCGCAATTGATATTCAGAAAAGTGGCACGAGAAAAGAAGAACTTCTCCTCAAAAAAGAGGATCTTAACCGCGTATGGGTGCTGCGTAAGGTACTGAACCCATTGTCATCTGTCGAGGCGATGGAGTTATTGCTGGATAAAATGGCTAAGACGAAATCAAACGCAGATTTCCTCGCTCAAATGCAAAGAATGGGATAGGCGAACGCGGCATGATCACAATTCGGGTTCGACAGAACGGCCCACTAGTTATCAGTGACAGCGGGGTTGAGATTGTTGCTCCAGACGGAACGGTTGTTGTAGCCGACAAGATGCCAATTGCGTTGTGTCGTTGCGGTTATTCACAGTCGAAGCCGTTTTGTGACGGGGCTCATCATCGGAAAGGATTTCAGCCGGACACAGCGTCTGGCACATAGCCTGCTAATTTACTGTTTGGTGGGACTGCGCTTCGTCAGAAGTGCAGCGAATTGTTCGGCCAGTTCTTTTTCTTTAGTATTCAGTTTTGACGGTAATTGTACGTCGGCGGTTACGTACAGGTTGCCACGTCGGGTTCGTTTTTGGAGAGAGGGCATGCCATGTTCTTTGATCCGAAACACTTGCCCCGGTTGAGTAGTGGACGGAATCTTGAGTTGAATCGTTTCTCCTGACAGGGTTGTGACGTCGATGGTTCCTCCGAGGAGGGCGGTCGAGAGTGTCACATCTCTATTTAGATAAAGATCTCGCCCTTTGCGAGTGAACAACGCATGCGGCGCCAGTTTAATCCGAAGATAGAGGTCCTGATGTTTCCTATGGTCGCCTGAGCGAGCGCCTTTGCCTGCCACTCGAACACGAGAGCCGTCGCTGACCCCGGCTGGTATACGCACGTCAATCGATCGGCTGTTTCCACCATCCCGTATAGAGAGCCTTTGTGTAACGCCGAGGAATGCTTGTTCGAGGGTAATTGTTAATTCGTGTTCGAGATTCTGAGCTGACTCCGCCCGTCGATTCGGCGAGGGGCGGCTCTGCCGCCCATCTCCACCAAAGAAATTCTGGAAGAAGTCTGAAAACGGGTCACCGCCGAACACCTGGTGTATGTCTTCCTCAGACATCGATCTGCCACGGCCACCGAATGGGTTTTGGCCTGCCGCCTGCGCGCGTTCATAATGTTTCCAGTTCGCACCGAGTTCATCGTATTTTTGTCTGGTGTCTGGATTGCCGATGACCTCGTGGGCTTCGTTGACTTCCTTAAAGCGCCGCTCAGCAGATGGGTCGCTTGGATTAACATCGGGGTGATACTTTCTGGCGAGCTTCCGGAAGGCTTTTTTGATGTCGCCCGCAGTGGCGGTTTTGGAGACACTGAGTGTCCGATAATAATCTTTGTACTCCATTGGTAATGTGTATTAGATACCGGTTGGAATCAAATGTTCGTACGGGGCGGTCCGGTCCATGAGTCGTACTGATACGTTTTCGTCACGCTGGGGAGTGGTACTGGTCGGTCTAGGCATGGCCGTTGGGACAGGAAATATCTGGCGGTTTCCTAGAGTCGTTGCAGAAAATGGCGGAGGTGCGTTTCTCGTTTGTTGGCTTGTATTTCTGTTTACCTGGTCAATTCCACTACTGATTACGGAGTTTGGGATCGGTCGGAAGACCAGGCGAGGGCCGATCGGCGGGGTTGCAGAATTGAACGGAGCTGGGTCCGCGTGGATGGGTGGTTTCGTGGTGGTTACCACCGTCATGATCATGTTCTATTACTCCGTGGTAACCGGTTGGGCACTGAAATATGCCATAGCCGCGGGTACCGGCTTATTAGGAAGGATTGATCCTGGGCCGTTCTGGTCGGATTACAGCACGTCATTTTGGCAGCCAAGTTTATTTCACATTCTATCGATAGGAGTAGCCGGAGTGATCGTGGCTCGAGGGGTTACTGATGGAATCGAGCGTGCAAGCAGGATTTTAATTCCGATATTGTTTGGATTGTTGCTATGTGCGGTTGGGCGGGCAGTGACACTACCCGGTGCGAGCGCCGGGTTGGCGTTTCTATTCGTACCAGATTTCGCTGCGTTTATGAATTATCAAACGTGGTTAGAGGCGTTAACCCAGTCCGCCTGGTCGACAGGGGCCGGTTGGGGATTGCTCCTAAGTTACGCGATCTACGTTAAAAATACTGAGAATGTCGTCAGTCAAGCCATACGAATTGGTGTCGGGAATAATCTCGCTTCAATTCTTGCAGCGATGGCTATCCTTCCAGCAGCTTTTGCCGTGCTGACTCCGATGGAAGCGCGCGATGCGCTGTCGTCTGGGAATATTGGATTGACGTTTGTCTGGATTCCTCGGCTCTTTAACCAAATGCCCGCTGGGAACTATTTGCTTCCTGTCTTTTTTGTTGCCTTGTTTTGTGCGGCGCTGTCTTCGCTGATTGCGATGGTGGAGCTAGCGAGTCGTGCATTAATTGATCGAGGGATTGCAAGGCACGAAGCGGTCCGTCTCGTGGTGCTGATTTCGATTGTATGCGGATTGCCGTCAGCATTCAGCCTTGCATTTTTTGAAAACCAGGATTGGGTGTGGAGTCTGGGATTGATGATTAGCGGCATGTTTATTGCCGTGTCTGCCATTAGATTCGGAGTGCAGAAATTCCGGGCGGAGTTGGTGAATACGCATGTGGGTGGACAGCAGGCGGGACCGTGGTACGACTGGTGTCTTCTGTATTTCGTGCCGGTCCAATTCGTAGCTATGTTTGCGTGGTGGATGTACCAGTCGGTAGTTGTATACGAACCAGGGGCGTGGTGGAATCCATTTCGGGTCCTCAGTGTTGGTACATGTGTACTGCAGTGGGGCGCTGTGTTGATCGGTCTTCGGGTCGTCAATAGGCGATTGTTGCCTAGTGACCAGACGCGACGTGCTACCCTTAAGGTGTAACGAAAGGAGTTACTGTGTACCCAGAATTTTTTATTGCGCCGATGCGAGAAGAATTGACACGGCTCGGGGTGAAAGAATTGCGAACGCCTGATGATGTTGATTCGACCGTGAAAACTACGGGTGAAACCGTGATGGTCATTGTTAATTCAGTGTGCGGGTGTGCCGCAGGAAAAGCGAGACCTGGAATAGCGCTGGCGTTGCAGCACGGAACGAAGCCGGACACGGTTGCGACCGTGTTCGCAGGCGCGGACGTCGAGGCTACTGAGCGTGCACGGAGCTATTTTGTGGGGTATCCGCCTTCATCGCCGGCGATCGCGCTTATGCGCGACGGAAAAATGCTGTACATGATGGAACGTCACCAAATCGAGAACCAGGAAGCGGATTCGATTGCTCGTGACCTGACGGTGGCATTTGATAAACATTGCACGGCTGAGCCGGTTCGCTGAGCACAGGGTTTAACCAGACAAGTTGAATAAGGTGGTTGCTCATGAGGTGGCCACCTTACGTTTTTAGCGTGCGAGTGGCGGTCCCTCTAAGCGGGATGGGGGCTCGACGGAGGTGATGGGAAGGAGCCGGCCATGTTCGGCGCGGTGATACATGCCCATCGTCAGATCGGCCAGTGTGTCAATAAAAGCGGGGTGCTCATTCACGGCCGCGGCACGTGCCATCGGGATGCCGAGTGTCTGGCAAACATCTGCGGCTTCGGTGTCGAGGTCATACAAAACCTCAATGTGGTCGGCAACAAATCCAATCGGCGCAATCACTGCGGCGGTGAGACCACGTTCTTTCTCTTCGCGAAGATAATCACAGATATCAGGTTCGAGCCATGGGTCACCTGGTCTCCCACTTCGACTCTGATAGACAAGGTGCCAATTGTCGGTGCCCAATTCTGCTGCAACGCTACGCGCTGATTCTTTGAGATCAATTTCGTAGCGACAGTCGTGTGCCATCGACTTCGGAATACTGTGGGCCGTAAAGATAATTCGAGCTTGGTTGCGTACGCGACTCGGAAGTTCCGATTGCGCAGACAAAATGTGTTCAACGTTGGCCTTGATGAAGCCGGGATGCGTATGCCACCCGCCGACGTAATGAATTTCGATGTCAGCGTGACCATCGGTCTGTATCGCGATTCTGGCGTCCGTGATGTTTTGACGGTACTGGCCACAACTGGAGTAGCTGTGCTGCGCGGCGAGAATAATCCCAAGCGCACGAGTGATGCCTGCGGTGGCCATTTGCACAAGCGTGTCGTCGAGGAAGGGGTGCCAATTCCTCATACCAATAAAAACAGGAAGTTGAGGGCCGCATGCTTTGAGACGTTCGCGTAGTCCCTCTGCTTGCCGCCTGGTGATGGCTGTCAAGGGCGAGACCCCATCAAACAATTCGTAATGTTTTGCCACGGCCTCGATGCGCGCCTCCGGGATGCGCCGGCCACGGAGGACATTCCGTAAAAATGGGCGG
>DTWD01000227.1 GCA_012963185.1 Acidobacteriota bacterium | reverse complement strand
TGGGCTAAAGTTTTGCTCTAACTGGATGGTGCGTCCACGGAACAGAAACCGCCCATTTCGGATGCGGTTTGAGAAGGGCACCATAGGAAAACTTGATGTGCCCCCAGCCGACCGAGTCGAAAGCGCGTCTTCAGACGCGGGTCGCATCCAGTTGAAAAGACGGCCAAGGTGTTCAGATGCGAACTGGCTAATGGAACCACCGGCTTCTGGGGCGATTGACAATTGCATCGTTCCGGCACGTAATGTGATGAGGGGAGATGCTTCTTGTCTCATGGTAAGGTCCATCGTATGATGCGCGACCTGTCCAACGCGAGTCCTGCGAAGATTTGGTATCGTCGATGGTGAAAAACAGATGCCAACGATGCGATTCTGAGGTGATGCATGGGTGTGATGACGAAGTTGACGATTGCGATTGTAGTTCTACTGAGTGCGGGGTGTTCAAGTGCCGTGGACGACGGTTCGAAGGGAGTGGCAACGGTGAGCGACGATAATCCCTTTTACACTGAAAGTACACAGCCTTACCAATTGCCACCATTTGATCGTATTGATGAGTCACATTTTCTCCCGGCATTTGAGCGTGGTATGGCAGAGCAATTAGCGGAGGTATCAGCGATTTTCGGACAGAGTACCCCTCCAACGTTTGAGAATACGTTTGTCCCGCTTGAACGATCGGGTGTGCTCCTGAATCGTGTCGCTGCAACCTTTTTTAATCTCAGTAGTGCAGATACAAATGAGGCGTTGGATCAGATTCGGGCAGAGGTGGCGCCAAAACTGGCTTCACACACCGACCAGATCCTGTTGAATGGACGCCTCTTTGAACGTGTTCGTTCGCTGTATGAACAGCGAGAGACTTTGGGGTTGAACGACGAGTCTCTCCGTCTGGTCGAGCGGCATTATGTCGATTTTGTGCGTGCTGGTGCATTGCTCTCGGAAGCCGACCAACAGCGGATGCAGGAAATTAACGGTGAGATGGCCGGGCTTCAGACCACGTTTACACAAAATGTACTCGATGGGGTGAATGCTGCAGCGATCGTGGTCGATGACCACGAACAGTTAGCTGGATTACCCGAAGGACAGGTAGCGGCGGCTGCCGCCGCGGCGAATTCTCGAGGCCTGGATGGGAAATATGTCATCGCTCTTTTGAATACGAGTGGACAACCACCACTCAGTTCGCTCGATGATCGTTCGCTCCGAGAACGGATCATGCGTGAGTCTTTAGCGCGTGGGAGCGAAGATGGTGAGTATGACAACCGCGAGGTAATTACGCGGCTCGCAGAATTGCGTGCAGAACGGGCCGTGATGCTTGGGTATCCAAATCATGCTGCCTATATTCTTGATGAGCAGACAGCTCAAACGGTGACGGCGGTTAATGAACGACTGGCCAGTCTTGTCCCGCCTGCAGTTGCCAATGCGAATAGGGAAGCGGCTGATTTGCAGGCGATGGCATCGGCTGATACTGGTGATGTCGAACTCGCAGCGTGGGACTGGTCGTACTATACGGAAAAGGTGCGAGCGGCACGTTACGACTTTGATGCATCCGAGTTGCGTCCATATTTTGAAATCGATGCCGTGATAGAGAAAGGTGTGTTCTATGCAGCAACCCAGTTGTATGGCATCACGTTTGAGTCACGACCTGATTTAACTGCCTATCATCCGGACGTTCGGGTGTGGGAAGTCTTTGATCATGATGGGACACCACTCGGACTGTTTCTTGGTGATTTTTATGCACGACCATCGAAACGTGGTGGCGCATGGATGAGTGCCTATGTGACGCAGTCGCAATTGCTTGACACGACCCCGGTAATCGCGAATCACTTGAATATTACAAAGCCAGTTAATGGTGAACCAACGTTACTGACATTTGATGAAGTCGAGACGATGTTTCACGAGTTTGGCCAT
>DTWD01000226.1 GCA_012963185.1 Acidobacteriota bacterium | reverse complement strand
CGGTCGTAACGTCCGGAACTGACGGGATTTATCCGAAGGGTTTTGTTATTGGTACCGTTGAAGGTGTGCGTCGGGGCGACGATCTTTATAAATCAATCTTAGTCGCCCCAGTAGTGGAATTTGGAAACCTTGAGGATGTACTGATCGTGCTGAATGATGAGCGATTTGTACAGGCAGAAGGGAACGAATGAAGGTTGTTATGTTGGTGGCAACGGTCGTTCTGTCAGTCACAGTGCAAACAACCTCTGCGCGTATTTTCAATTTAACGTTTTCGAATATTGATTTACCTCTAGTGGTCGTTGTGTTGACATCATTGTCGGGTGGCCCAATTGTTGGGCTGTGGGTGGGCACCCTCGCCGGTTTTCTACAAGATGTAATGTCGGGCGGTCTGGTCGGTGTTAGCGGACTGGCGAAAAGTCTCGTTGGGGTAACTCTAGGGGTTTTGGCGACGCGGCTAATGTGCACAGGGCGATGGTATCGACTGCTTTTAATCGTCCCTGCAACGATTATGAATGTCGTGTTGTTTATTGGCGTTTATCGACTTATTCCATTCGCTGCCCCTGCAGTTGATGGGGTGAATGTGTTGCAACAGGCCGTCTTGAATGTCGCTGCAGGGTTTGTGGTCATCGGCGTTAGTGAACAAGTCCCCGCTTTGTGGAGCCGTTTACGCGGTCGGAGAGTAGTGCTTGCGATTCAGCGGTGGCGTACTAATTAGTCCGATGTATATAAAGGTTTCAGTCCAGGAGGGGCGGCACGCAAAATCACTCATCGCCTTATTTCAAGGTGCGGTTGTTCTCGTATTTGTGATACTCCTCGGTGCTTTTTGGCATTTCCAGGTCGGCCAGCACGCGAAATTTCTTCAAATGGCCGAGAACAATCATCAGCGCCGATTGTCACTACGTGCTCCCAGAGGAGTGGTCTTTGATCGAAATGATCGGATGTTAGTTGAAAATCGTCACTCCTTAAATATTTCCCTTGTACGGGAGCGAGTTGCAGATCTGAGTCAAACCCTTGCGCGACTATCCGAAGTAGTTGCTGTCAATGAATCTGAATTGCGCCGTGTCCTTGAACGCCAACAGGATGAACCGTTCTATCGACCGGTTGTGTTAGTCCCGGATGCGACCTTGTCTCAGGTATCGGCGGTATCGGCCCGTAGCCTTGAACTACCCGGTGTGGTGGTGGAGCAGAGTCCTGCTCGTTACTACCCAACCGAACATCTTGCTGCGCATTCCTTTGGGTATGTTGGGGAGGTCACCGGCGTTCAGCTTTCTCTCGAAGCGTTCGATGACATGCAGAGTGGGGACATTGTTGGTCAGGCAGGTCTTGAGCAATTTTACAACCAGTTGCTGATGGGAGTCGATGGCTCTCGGCACGTTGTTGTTAACAGTCAGGGTCGAGAAATCGAGACTATCGGTGAAGTGAAGCCGTCAGAGGGGTCGTCGCTCAAATTAACAATTGACTATGACCTTCAGCGGGCAGCAGAGGACGCATTTCGTTTGGCTGGTTTCGACGGCGCTGCTGTGGTGCTCGATCCCCAGAATGGTGAAGTGCTATCACTGGTTAGTTTGCCGGCATATGACCCCAATGCATTCGCGACTGGTATCAACCGCGATGACTGGTCGAGGTTGAATAATAATCAGCTAAACCCGCTCCAGAATCGTGCGCTACAGGGACGTTACTCGCCGGGTTCGATCTTTAAGATTGCGATGGCCGTCGCGGCATTAGAAGAAGGAGTGATCGAGCCGGATTTCAAGGTGTCTTGTGGGGGAGGCAGAACGTTCTATGGAAGGTTTTTTCGGTGTCATACAACTCACGGCACCGTGACACTGGATGAGGCGCTGGAAAAGTCTTGCAATACTTATTTTTATACTCTCGGCGAAAAACTTGACGTCGATCAGATTCATAAATGGGCGACTGCTTTGGGCTTAGGTCAAATCAGTGGCATTGATCTTCCTCACGAAGTTCAGGGGTTGGTGCCGTCCAGAGCCTGGAAACAAAAAGAGGTCGGCGAGCGTTGGTACCCTGGCGAAACGATATCGGTCTCGATCGGGCAAGGCCAAGTATCGGTTACCCCGATTTCGTTGGCCGTGATGATGGCGACGGTTGCGAACGAAGGGCGTCGCGTGGTCCCACGATTATTGCATTCATATAATGACGGTAGCGGTTGGCAGTTAGTGGAATCGAACAAGAATCCTCCACGTGTAGAATTAGCGCCGACGACCTTAGATGTAGTGAAGCGTGGTCTCTGGATGGCGGTCAATCGAGAGGGTACTGGTCGGCGTGGACGGATTACCGGCCGCGATGTCATCGGGAAAACGGGAACGACGCAGGTGATCTCGCTATCAGGTCGAGAAGCGGCTGACGGAAGCACGCGGGATCTTCGTGATCATGGCTGGTTTGTTTTTGCGGCGCCACGTGAAAATCCTGAAATTGCCGGGGTTGTATTCGGTGAGCACGCAGAGCACGGGTATCTTACAGCGCCGATTGCACGTCATGTGATAGAAACATTTTTTGCGAAGCGCGAAGGACGGGATCTGCCAACGTTACCGATGCCTTCTAAAGTACCGCCGGTTTCACCGGTACTCACGAATATCGGAGGTGGAGAGTAGTGTTTGAAAGACGTCTCTACGCGAACGTTGACGCGAAACTGTTATCGGCTGTTGTTACGTTAAGCCTGATCGGGTTGGTCATGATATTCAGTACCACGTATGACGCAGCGACGGAACAGGTTGGCAGTCAGTTTTACCGACAACTGGGGGCATTGCTGATCGGATTGGTAGCTCTTGCTGCTTCTCTTACAATTGATTACCGAACCATCGTCAATCGCGCATTACTTATATACGGAGGCTTGGCAGCGTGCTTGCTCTATACGCTGTGGTTTGGCGTTGAACAAGGAGGAGCCCAACGCTGGATTGGCTTGGGGTTAGTTAATTTTCAGCCGTCTGAGTTCGCGCGTCTTGTTGTTGCATTGGTTCTTGCATTTATTTTCGCGAAAGACCATCGGGGATCTAGGCGGCCTAGTGACTGGCTGATTGGTATTGTAATTGTTGGCATTCCAGTTTTTCTTATTGCGAGACAACCTGATCTTGGAACGGCAGTGACTCTTTTGCCGGTCTGTGTTGTCATTATGTTGTTTGCTGGCCTGAAACTTCGAGTATTGGCAGTTGTTTCTGTTGTGGCAGTTCTCGCCGCGCCGGTTGTTTGGGCGTATGGCATGGAGGATTATCAGAAAACACGAATCGCCAGCTTCCTTGATCCCGAGCAAGATCCTCGAGGGGCTGGGTACCAACAAATTCAAGCCAGGATTACCGTGGGCTCAGGTGGTTTAACCGGTAGAGGGTTTTTGCAGGGCACGCAGAGTCAGTACGATTTTCTTCCAGTCGCTCATAACGACTTTATCTTTTCAGTGTTGGCAGAGGAGTACGGATTTATTGGAGTTTTATTTACTCTGGGTTTGTATCTATTTGTCGTATTACGTTCTCTTGAGGCAGCGCGATTGTCCAAGGATCGAATGGGCCAATACCTTGTTGCAGGGGTTCTGGCTGGGTTTACGTTTCAGGTGATTTATAACGTCACGATGTCGGCAGGTTTAGCGCCCGTTAAGGGGCTACCTTTGCCTCTGATGAGTTATGGAGGTTCCTCCGTCATTGCGACATTGCTTGGGTTTGGACTCATTCTGAATGTGAGAATGCGTCGATTCACGAATTGATGGTGTCTAGTGGTTGGTAGGTTAGGGTTGTGCAACGTGCGAGGCATGACGACGGGGACCGTTGTCAGCACGGCAGCATATTTGTGCTTGTGTAAGGCGCCTATGACTGTATCGCTAGATCCACGGGAGATTGGAACACATGAACAAGGAGATGATTGTCTCCTCGAATGGTCACGAAGTAGTGGCTTCGATTCTCGAGGAGGATCAAGTAGGAGAAATTTACATTGAGCGCGAGAAAGACCGCGGTGTTGTTGGCAACATCTACAAAGGCCGGGTCAACAAGGTGTTGCCAGGAATGCAGTCAGCATTTGTCGACATCGGTCTTGAGCGAGACGGGTTTCTTTATGTTTCTGACGTAATTGACACTTTAGATGAAATCGATCAGCTAGAGGCAGCGGACGAAGAACTTGAATCAGGTCTGGAGACTGTCGAGCCGGAGCCTTCGAAAGAGCGAGGGACTCGTCTGCGTAATGGGGGACGGGGACGATCGAATCCGCGCGCTCAGCTGAAACCGACTCATAAGATTGATGAATTGTTGGAGTCTGGGCAGGAAATTCTCGTTCAGGTTCTCAAAGAGCCACTAGGGACGAAAGGTGCTCGAATTACGACTCATCTAAGTGTGGCTGGTCGGTTCCTCGTGTTTATGCCAGCGTCTGACAATATTGGAGTTTCACGGAAGATCGATACGAGAGAAGAAAGAGGTCGACTTCGTGGAATTGTTCGTCAGTTTAGAGAAGAGCACGAATTTTCCGGAGGCATAATCATACGGACCGCTGCATCGAGGCGTTCGAAAGATGACATCGACCTGTTCGAGATCAACGAGGCCTTCGCCGCCCAGTACCTGGGTGTGGAGAAGGAGCTCGGCCTCGACCGGGACACGTGACCATTCCCTGTTGGTCACCGTAGGTTGACGGGCCGTTGAAGTCATCTGGACCCCGCGGAAAACCGACGGCG
>DTWD01000225.1 GCA_012963185.1 Acidobacteriota bacterium | reverse complement strand
GCCCCAAAAACCTCATCACAACCGCCGTCCCCATTCATAATATCTTTACATGTGAGGTTTTTCATTTATGAACCTCGATATGGCCTTTTGTAAATCGGCGCGCTCAACGAAAACTCTCGCCGCCCTAATTAAGGCTAAGCGGCAAACGTCCCTTTAAAGTCGTTTATCGCTTGGGTCAGCCTACCTTCAATTTCTTCGGTAAGGTCACCGGAATCCGCGATTGTCTGCACAATATCCGGATGAGTGCTGCTCATATAGCGCATTAGCTGTTCTTCGAAGTCGGCAACCCGGTCCAATGCCAAGTCCTCAATCAACCCTGCATTTACCGCAAACAGGATGACGACTTCCTGCTCCATTGGCAGAGGAACGTATTGACCCTGTTTAAGGACCTCGGTGGCCAACTGGCCTCGGGCCAATTGGGCCCTGGTGGCTGCATCCAAGTCGGAGGTGCCAAACTGGGCGAATGTGGCCAATTCACGGTATTGGGCCAAATCCAGCCGCAGCCGGCCCGCCACACGGCGGATTGCCCGGCTTTGGGCTGCGCCTCCCACACGAGAGACTGAAAGCCCTACATTTACCGCTGGCCGAATCCCTGAGTTGAACAATTCAGTTTCTAGATAAATCTGGCCGTCGGTGATTGAAATAACGTTGGTGGGAATATAAGCGGAAACGTCCCCGGCCTGCGTTTCGATTATCGGCAGCGCCGTGATGGAACCACCGCCACTGGCATCATCCAGCTTGGCCGAACGTTCCAGCAAACGGCTGTGAAGGTAGAATATATCGCCAGGGTAGGCTTCCCGTCCGGCGGGCCGCCGTAGCAACAAAGACATCTGACGGTAGGCCCATGAATGCTTGGTCAGGTCATCGTAGACAATCAGTACGTCTTTGCCTTGATCCATGAAGGCCTCGGCCATGGCGCAACCGGAATATGGCGCTATGTACTGTAATGGCGCCGAGTCGGACGCCCCGGCGTTCACGATAATCGTATGACTAAGGGCGTCGTTTTCTTCCAGGATACCGACGACTTGGGCAACCTTCCCTTGCTTCTGGCCGATGGCCACATAGATACAAATCAGGTCGCCGCCCCTCTGATTGATGATGGTGTCTAGAGCAATGGCGGTCTTACCCGTTGACCGGTCACCGATTATCAACTCGCGCTGTCCCCGGCCAATGGGAATCATGGCGTCGATGGCTTTGATTCCCGTTTGCACCGGCGTATCCACCGACTTGCGGACCACCACGTTAGGAGCAACCCTCTCGACGGGAAGAGTGGCAGTCGAATTGATTGGCCCTTTGCCATCTAGTGGCCTTCCCAGAGGGTCCACCACACGACCAATCAATTCCTCTCCAACGGGAATTTCAATGATGCGGCCCGTAGAACGTACTCGGTCGCCTTCCTTGACCCCAGTAGGATCACCCAAGATAGCGGCACCAACCAAATCGGACTCCAGGTTAAGGGCCAAGCCTAGAACGTCATTGCCGAAGTCCAGTAGTTCGTTGGATCGCACACCTTGCAGCCCTTGGATGCTGGCGATGCCGTCACCAACCTGCACCACTGTCCCAACGTCCACAAGAGTCAAGTCACCACCAAATTCTTCGATCTGGCGCTTTATTAGAGATACAATCTCCTGTCCCCTGATCCCCATGGACGTCTCTCCTCAGTACCGGCCTATGCTCCCGGTACAGCAACTTCCGTATGCAATTGGTTTCGCAAAGAGTTCAAGCGTGACCGGGTGCTTCCATCTAAAAGCCGGTCACCAATCTGTATTACCAAGCCTCCCAAGATGGACTCATCCACCTGGGTCGAGACTACAACTTCTTTTCTGACCAACTCGGCCACGAATTTGGTGATTCGATCCAGTTCTCCGGGCTCCAGCGGCACCGCCGAAGTGACCTCCACCCGTTGCCGTCCCCGGTGCTCATCCAGCAGTTCCAAATAACCATCTTTAAGGTCCGCCGCCACTTTCACCAGACCCTTGGTTACCAAAAGATTGACCATGTTGCGCACCAAGGGGTGAATCTGTTCCATCACCGCGTCGACGGCTTTTATCTTATTCTCAATCGAAACATCGGCGTGTCCCAGAAGCGCCCTG
>DTWD01000224.1 GCA_012963185.1 Acidobacteriota bacterium | reverse complement strand
CGTGCTTGCGGTGATGGAAACCGCGATTGCCGAGATGGAAGCACTCGGGGCCACGGTCATCGACATTGAAGAACCTGACTTTACGGAAGTTGTACAAGGAGCTTCGGTGATCGGTCAGGAGTTCAAGTTTGATTTCGATGAATACCTCCAGAACACCCCAGCCGCCCCAGTACGATCACTGGCCGAGGTCGTTCGCCAGGGACTCTACCACGGCATTTTGGAATCGGGCCTTGAGGATGCTCTCTCTCTTGAGGTGTTGGATACTGAGGATTATCGGCAACGGCTTGCCAAACGGGACGAAGTCCGGACAACGGTTGTCGATCTGATGATAGAGGAGTCACTCGATGCCTTGTTGTATCCGACGATTCGGCAAACGGCTCGGCCCGTTGGTCAACCACAGCCTGGTAGTAACTGCGCCCTGAGTGCGACGTCTGGACTGCCAGCGATTACTGTGCCGGCAGGGTATGCAGAGGACGACATGCCGGTCGGTGTTGAGTTGCTTGGCCATCCGTGGTCGGAGTCGCGTCTCATCGAGTTGGCATATGCATATGAACAAGGAACGGGTCATCGGCGGCCACCCGCATTTACACCGAGTCTCTTCGCGGCATCGGGTAGTGTGATGCTTGGGACGCGAGTCACAACCACATCGCCATTGACAGTGGATGCATCGTTTGCGCTGGAGCTATCAACGCAAACACTGCATTTTAGTACCGCCGTCTTTGGTTTGTTTGACAGTGATGTACTCGCAATCGACCTGCATCGACGCAGTACCGAGAGTGAAAATGGTCCGGTGCTCAGGCAGTTATCTCGACGTAACGGTTCGAGAGTGAATGGGCGTTTACGTCTTTCCGGTTCAGAGATGTCTGCGTTGCGACGAGGACTTTTGTATCTCGACGTGCATACGATTGACAGTGTTAGAGGTGCAGTAAGGATAGACCTGACGTTGCCGCTTAGGGATGAAGCGTAACTGGTTCACAAAAACCGTAACTTATAAGTACAGTCCGGCGCCTGGCCCGACGGGTAATCCCAGAAGCATCCAGACCATGAGCATGACGGACCATAAGATGAGGAAGACCACGCTATACGGGAGCATCGTTGCGATGACGGTGCCGATGCCAGAACGTTTGTCATAGCGTTCGAAAAAAGCAACGATAAGTGCGAAGTACGACATCATCGGTGCGATTACGTTTGATGTGCTGTCACCAATCCGGTACGCAGTTTGGGTGAGTTCTGGTGTGTAACCGAGCAGCATAAACATCGGTACAAATACCGGCGCCATGACCGCCCATTTGGCGGAGGCGCTTCCCATTAAAAGATTAAGTAATGAAGACAGCACGACAAAACTCAGCATAAGCGAGATACCACCTAGCCCGGATTCACGCAGTGCTTCCGCACCTTTCACAGCCATGATCAAGCCAAGATTGGTCCAATTGAAATAGGCGACGAACTGAGCTGCGAAGAAAACGAGTACGAGGTAGGTGCCAAGCGTACTAATTGTTTTGCCCATCCCGTCCATAACATCTGCGTCACTTTTGAAACGACGAGCACCTATTCCATAGGCAATGCCGAGCCAGGTGCCACCGAGAAAGATGAATGCAACAATGCCGGACAGAAATGGTGACCGCAGAAGACTACCGGTTTCGGGGTTTCGTAAGATGCCGTCGGCCGGAACAGTTCCCCAGAGGACTAATGCCGCTAACAGGATGAGTGCTGCGAGAGCGAAACGCAGTCCACGGCGTTCGGTGTCCGATAAGGTGTCGATGTCTGTGTTCTGGTCTGTTCCTTCATATTGCCCCAGGCGAGGAATAACAATGCGTTCCGTGACCCAGGTTCCCGCCGCAGAAATAACGAATGTAGAAACAACCATAAAAAAATAATTCGCCGCAGGATTAACCCGATAGCCTGGCTGCACGATTTGCGCAGCTTCTTCGGAGAGGCCAGCTAGCAATGGGTCGACTGTGCCTAGCAGGAGGTTGGCGCTGTAACCGCCGGATACCCCGGCGAAGGCTGCCGCCAGTCCTGCAATCGGATGTCGTCCGGCGCCCAAAAAGATAATGCCCCCAAGTGGTACGAGAAGCACGTACCCGATTTCACTGGCGGTGTTCGACAGCACGCCAGAGAACACAATCACGAATGTAAGGAGTCGTTTTGGCGCGGAGAGAACTAACAAGCGCAGTGCCGATCCGATAAGTCCACTCGCTTCCATCACGCCAATGCCAAGCATTGAGACGAGCACCGCTCCAAGTGGCGCAAACCCAGTAAAGTTCGTCACCATTTCAACGAGAATACGATGCAACCCGTCAGCGGTTAACAGACTTACCGGGCGAATAGTTTCTCCGGTGCCTGGGTGAATTACTTCGAGGTTGGTGCTTGCGGCAATTCCGGAGAGAATGATTACGACTCCGGATAGGATGGCAAAGAGAGTGGCTGGGTGCGGCAGCGCATTGCCACCGCGTTCAACGGTCGAGAGAAAAACGGTGGTCCAGTCGTTTAGGAAAGCGAGACGTTTTCGCATGTTTGCACAGAAGTTAGAAGTGCTATCCTACGCGCGCACGAAGTCCTTTTCCAACAATAGCGGTGGGGGTTTTGGCCATGAGTACAGATTTACCTGTGGTTGAGCGACAACAGCAGGTTGCGGTCTCTGTTGGTGTCCGTACTGCACGCCGCACATTTTTCTTTGTTGCGATCAAACGAAACCAAAATGCTGTGAAAAAGCCAGTAGTTTAGGGTCTTGGGCGTATTTGAAACAGCGCTTGACGGAGCTTAGGTTGTCCGAGCAGGGTGGCGTTCTCCGTACCAAGGCAAACTGTCTGCGCGTTTGTGACGGCGGTCCGGTGGCCGTTGTTTATCCGGAAGGTACTTGGTACAGACGCTGTACACCCGTTGTCCTTGAGCGAATCATACAGGAGCATCTCGTGGGTGGTCGGCCAGTCACGGACTATCTGATCGCGCAGAATTCACTCGCCAAACTGAATCAGTGCGGTCAGGAGTCATCGTAAATATTCCGTCTGCTTGTGGCGTTTATAGAGGATGTGAGCTCGCTGAAAACGCTAATCATGGTCTGGGAAGTTCATTATTACTGTTAAACTGGGGGATTCCGTTGAATCGGGATCTCATTTTTTTGTTAACCCACGCTCGTATTTTGTGAATCTCATGACATTTTTGCTTTGTTTGATGCTCGTGTTCGTGACCGCTGCGCCTATTACGGCGCAGACATCGTCTAGTGCCGTAGATGGTACAGGACGTCAGTTGACTGATGCTGGTGTCCCGTTCACCCGTGCGCTGCGCGTAAACCAAGCCCCCGTCGTTGATGGTGATGTCCTCAATGACCCGGCTTACAGTAACGCGGCGCTTGCGACGAATTTTATTCAGAGCCGGCCGTTTGAAGGCCAGTCTGCGTCCGAGCGGACAGAAGTTCGCATCGTATATACGGCCGACACGCTCTATTTCGGCATCATTTGTTATACCGAGGATCCAACAACCATTATTGTTGCCGACAGTCGGCGTGACTCCAATCTCACCGATACCGACAGTTTTCAGATAGTGCTCGATACATATCAGGATGGGCAGAATGGATTTGTGTTTGGAACGAATCCTGCTGGCGTTGAGTATGACGGGCAAATTACGAATGAAGGACAGGGTAGTGGTCGATTTGGAGGGGGCGGGGGTGGTCGCCCAGGGAACAATCGACAGCAACGCGGCTCGGGCGGTGGTTTCAACATTAACTGGGATGGTGCATGGCAGGTCGTTACAAGTGTCACTGAGATTGGGTGGACTGCAGAGATGGCCATCCCATTTCGAACGCTTCGATATCCTCTGGCCGAGGTTCAGAACTGGGGGATGAATTTTCAGCGGAATATTCGTAGCCAAAACGAACAGGCCTTTTGGTCTCCTTTACCGCGGCAATACAACATTAATCGGATTTCGCTTGCTGGCGCGCTACAGGATATTGAAGTTCCACCTCAGAGAAATCTTCAATTGACGCCTTATGCGCTAGGAGATTCGCTAACCAAGAAAAGCGACAATAGAACTGTAAATACCGGGGAGTTTGGCGTGGACCTTAAGTACAGTGTCACGCCGAGCATGACACTTGATCTTACCTATAACACCGACTTTGCGCAGGTTGAGGTTGACGATGAGCAGGTGAATCTTGATCGATTTACACTGTTCTTTCCTGAGAAGCGACCGTTTTTCCTTGAAAATGCCGGGTTGTTTTCTGTCGGCCAATCTGGAGCGGTAGATATCTTTTTCAGTCGCCGGATCGGTTTGAGTGCGGCGGGTGGTCAGGTGCCGATTATTGGTGGAGGGCGCCTTTCTGGAAAAATTGGAACGAATACAAATGTCGGTTTCTTAAACATGCAAACAGATTCAGTCGGTGCGACTGGGATACCGCAGCAGAATTTTACAGTTGGTCGTGTGCGCCAAGATCTAGCTAATCGCTCAAACATTGGTGCGATCGTTGTGAATCGACAAGCAACGGGTCATTTGGCTCGTGCCCAGGATTACAACAGAAGTTACGCCGCAGATGGAACGTGGGGAATCGGCGAAGGTGGCACGATTAATGGTTTTGTTGCTAAAACAAATACACCGGGAAAACCAACTAATCGTACGCACGCGTACGCGTGGAACGCGCAGCATCAGTCTGAACGTGCACGTATGAGTCTTGGTTATACAGAAGTTGCACCAAACTTTAATCCAGAGGTGGGGTTTCTGGCGCGGAGAAGTTACCGTCGTATGAATGGGAGCGTTTTTACAACCTTTCGTCCTGAAGACACATTAGGGCTTCATGAGGTTCGACCGCATGTATTTCACAACACGGTGTTTGATTTCGATACTGGGATTCATGAGACGCAATTCACACACATTGACAATCATCTGGAGTGGCGGAACGGCTACGAAATTCATACCGGCGTAAACATTTCTCGGGAGGGCGTCTTTGAGCCGTTTGACATTTTTCCTGGGGTAATTGTTCCGACTGGAAGATACGACCACAAGGAAGTGCAGATCGCTGCGAATACCAATTTGGCAGCACCGGTGAGCTTCAACATGAATTCGATTGTTGGTGGCCTGTTTGGTGGCGAGCGCATGACGATGACGCCGTCCATTGCTGCACGTGTTGGTGAGACGTTCAACGCGATAGTCGAGTGGAGTTATAACGACCTGCAATTGCCGAGTGGTGACTTTACGACGAATCTTGTTCGCTTCCGCACCTCCTATTCGTTTACGACCAGAATGTTTTTCCAAGCACTCATTCAGTACAACGACCGTGATGACCTGTGGTCGTCCAATCTTCGATTTGGATTATTATCCGACGCCAATACGGGTTTATTTGTTGTTTACAATGACATCAGATACTTCGACAGTGTTCTTGCGTCTCGGTTTGAGACGCCGTTGTTGGGCGGTCGGACGCTGACGCTCAAATATAGCTATTTGTTTGATCTGCTGCGGTAGGTCTCCATACCCCTTCAAATAAGTAGACTCTTGACTCTGCCATCACGCGCGATTACAAAGTACAAGTGATGATTGACGGCGTTTTTCCACCGATACCAACACCATTCAGTAACGACTCGGTTGATGTTGTTGCAATGGGCAGTAATGTCGACCGCTGGATGCAGACGCGCATTCGTGGTGTCGTCGTACTCGGTTCAAACGGAGAGGCACCGCTTTTAAATGAATCGGACTCAGATGCTGCGGTGGCCGCAGCGCGCGAGCATGTGCCTTCAAACCGACTGTGTATCGCGGGGGTTGGTCGAGAATCAACTATCGAAACGATACGTGCGACAAAGCGAGCAGCCGACTTAGGTGTTGACGCCGTTCTCGTCCGGACCCCGTCTTTTTTTAAAGTGCTGTTGACCCCAGAAGTGTTTGTGGCTCACTACACGGCTGTTGCCGATGCGTCGCCGGTGCCGGTTCTTCTTTACAACTTTACTGCCGTTACAGGTGTAACTCTGCCGGTCGAGGTTGTTTCTTCGTTGGCGGCTCATCCGAATATCGTCGGCATAAAGGAGTCAGGTAGCGACCTGAAGTATGTATCGGCTCTCATCGCTAACACTCCCGATGATTTTGTTCTGCTAGCCGGCTCTGCGCCTGTCTTTTATCCCAGTCTTCTCGTTGGCGCGACCGGTGGTGTACTCGCGTTAGCGTCAGTTGTGCCTGACCTGTGCGTGGAGCTTTACGACTTGGCTCAAAGTGGCCGCCACAGTGAAGCACGTGAGTTACAGAGA
The DNA here is from genome assembly GCA_012963185.1 of Acidobacteriota bacterium. The sequence goes on along the minus strand of DTWD01000224.1, from coordinate 3,743 downwards.
CGGTTAACACCGCTAGCCGGTCTGGTTACTTCGAGATACGGCGTACCCGGTCTAAAAGCTGCACTCTCGCTCCTTGGATTTCATGCTGGTGAGCCGCGCCTTCCGTTACAGCCAATCAAGTTAGAGGCGATTGATGAGATCCGTGTCGTTTTGGCTCGACTCGGCATGTTGTCAGCGACCCATAGCTCGGTCTAATAGTATGCGTTTATGTGGCGATTTGCTGCGCTCCACCGGGTTGTTCGTTCTCGTAGTGTCTTTGGTCGCCTGCGCGACAAACCCCGTAACAGGTAATCGTGAGTTTGTGACTATGAGTCAGGCTCAGGAGATTGGTATTGGTCGTGAGAATCATGCAGCCATTACCCGTGAAATGGGAATTTACGACGATGCTGCACTTCAAGAATATGTTGAAGATATTGGGTACCAGCTTGCCGGTGAATCCCACCGACGTGACCTGCCGTGGCAATTCACGATTATTGATACACCGGTAGTCAATGCGTTTGCCTTGCCTGGCGGGTTCATTTATCTCACTCGTGGTCTGATGGCATATCTTGGTGATGAATCAGAGCTCGTAGGTGTACTGGGACATGAAATCGGCCATGTTACCGCTCGCCATTCAGTACAGGCCTATAGCCGCGCGCTCGGGGCTCAGGTTGGGTTGGTTCTTGGGCAGATATTTCTCCCGGCGATGCGATCTCCAGCGTACGGGGTCCCCGGTCTCGGCGATGCAGCCGGCCAGGGTCTTGGTCTTCTGTTTCTCAAGTTTGGTCGCGATGATGAAATTCAGGCTGATCGGTTAGGTGCTGAATATGCAACGTATGCAGGCTGGAACCCGAGTGGTGTTGGAGGGATGTTAACCACACTCGGGAGGATTGCCGATACGACCGACCGGCGAGGTACACCAAACTGGCTCTTGACCCATCCGCAACCTGAGGATCGTGTTACGGCTGTTTCTGGGACAGTAAAGGACTTACTTGCGAAAGAGCCTGATTCTTCGAGTTTGCGCATTGAGCGAAGTGGTTATCTGGAACGTATTAATGGACTTGTCTATGGTGACAATCCCGACCAAGGTGTTGTGCGAGGTCGAGAATTTTTGCATCCACAACTCCGGTTTGCTCTTCAGTTTCCAAAGGGATGGCATGTCCAGAACAGTCCGGAGCGAGTCATTGCTGGTGAGTCAGGGCGCAATAGTTACATGGTGTTGCAATTCGTGAACGAGATGGGTTCAAATCTGCGGCGGATTGCAGAGGCGGAGATGATTGGAGCCGGGTTCGACGTCGAACAGGGAATCATGACGGACGTCAATGGTCTTGAGGCCTATCTTGGAACTTATAGCCAGGTGGTTCGTGAGCTTGGAACAATCGTTGGCAAAGTTGTTCATATTCGATTAGGTTCGTCGATATATATGCTCGGTGGGTTTGCGCCGGTGACGGAGTATCAGGCGATCGAGCGAGATATTACCGACAGCTTGACTTCTTTCCGGGAATTGACGGCTAGCGAGGCTGGTACGATCCGGCCAAGCAGAATTTCAATCTACGTAGTGACTGACGGGGATACTTGGGAGAGTTTGGCTAGCCAGGAGGGTACAAACATCGTTTCAGCGTCGACGCTGGCGATTATGAATGGCTATGCTTTGGATGAAGAGCCATGTCTTGGTGACCGAGTCAAGATTGTTGTCTCTGGGTAAAGGTTTCTGTTGGATGCTGTGAATAAGGGTTAGTAAGAAAAGTATTCGGTTGCTAATTGTGTGTCGCAGCTGTTGTACACACAACTGCAGCTTTTGATGCTTATCTTGTCATTTGGCGAGAATGTGGTAATCGCTCATGGAACAAACTCTATTGCTGAACGCGACGTATGAACCCTTAAAGGTCGTTGATTGGCGTAAGGCAATTACGATGCTGTGTCAGGATAAGGTAGAAGTTGTGTCCGAGTACGACCGTGAAGTTCGGTCGGTGTCGATAACTTTTAAACTGCCTTCAGTTATTAGGTTGCTTCGCTACATTACAGTCAAACGCCGTATGGACTACGTACCCTTTTCACGCGCAAACATCTACGCGCGGGATGACCATCGATGTCAATATTGTGGTGTGGGGCACCCTATAGAGGACTTGACATTCGACCATGTTGTTCCTGTGTCGCAGGGTGGTAAGAAGAAGTGGGAGAACATCGTCACATCGTGTATCAGCTGTAACCGCCGAAAGGGAGGCAGAACTCCGGCTCAAGCAGGTATGCGTGTCATTCGACAGCCGTCACGCCCGAGTCGGTCACCAGTTGTCCGACTGACGTTCGGACTTCGTAATGCGCCAGAAAGTTGGCGTGACTATTTCTATTGGAACGTCGAACTAGATGAAGCCTAGGAAAACTAGACTCTCGTGAGCTTGCCCCGAATCTCTTCTGTGTATCCGCTCCTCGCGATTGAGGGTGGGTGTATTACTGTTGAAGGCGAACAACTGGTTCCAGATTCAAAAATGGCTCCATTGCCACACGTAACAATCGGCAATCAACCGACGAGGGTTGTTTTCGCTGCTCCAAACGCTGTGACCGTAATCGTCCCATCTGGCCTCGATGGAGGGCGAACGGCGGTTCGTGTAGGGGATCGAACCGGGGAAACAGCGTTCGTTGATATCGGGCGACCGGTAGCAACAGGTTTGCATCAAGTTGACAACCCAGTATTTGATGATCGCGGGAATTTGTACGGCACTTATAGTGGCACACGCGGGGAACGGTCCCCTGTTTCAGTTTTTCGCATTCAGAGCAATGGTTATCGTCAGCCCTTTGTAACAGGAATAACCAACGCAACCTCTATGGCATTTTCGCCAGATGGCCAGTTGCACGTATCAAGCCGGTTTGAAGGTTGTGTGTACAGGGTTTCCAGTGATGGATCTTTTGACGTTGTCGTAAGTGATCTAGGCGTCGCATGCGGGATCGCTTTTAGCAATGATGGCACATTGTATGTCGGTGATCGGACAGGCACTATATTTCGTGTGTCAACGTCTGGTTCTGCGGCGGCATTTGCGACCTTGCCTTCAAGTATCGCAGCGTTTCACTTGGCGTTCGGGAAAGACGGAAATTTATTTGCTTCGGGTCCAACGTTGTCGTCTTGTGACTGTATCTTTCGCATTGATCGAACAGGGACGGTTGACTCGTTAGAATCGACATTCGGTCGACCTCAGGGACTTGCATTTGATTCTCGCGGGTTATTACATGTTGTTGAGGCTCTTGCGGGAAACAGCGGTATTTATCAGATTGGCTCAGATGGGCGCCGCACGCGTGTTCTCGCTGGTCCTAATTTAATCGGAGTAGCGTTCAATCAAATCGGTGATTTGGTTGTGGCGTCGAGTGAGACTATCTTCAGATTCGATGCCGCGTGAGTTTGGCAGCACTTAGAATTGACAACCTACGCGTGATAGGATGAGCAGTTTGGGCCCGCGGAAAAGAGGGCCTCATATGTACGATGTCGCACGAGTGGATCGACGTGCGCGGGGCTCGTGTTCACAACTTAAAAGACGTTAACGTCAAGCTTCCGCGAAACCAATTGGTGGTCATTACCGGCCTTTCCGGGTCGGGAAAATCCTCACTCGCATTCGATACGATTTATGCTGAAGGGCAACGCCGATATGTTGAATCATTGTCTGCCTATGCTCGGCAATTCCTGGAACAAGTCGAGAAACCAGATGTCGATCAAATAACGGGTCTCTCTCCCGCAATTTCAATTGAACAAAGAACGACTGGTTCGAATCCCCGCT
>DTWD01000223.1 GCA_012963185.1 Acidobacteriota bacterium | reverse complement strand
GATTGCGGCAGAGTATTACTTTGGCATCGTCATAGATCGGGAGAGCGCGCGACCTGTTGTGATGGCTAGCTCGGCAGGTGGGATGGAAATCGAACAAGTTTCGGCTGATGCGCCTGAACTCATTTGCAAGCAGGTCATCGACACACCGCATGGGCTTTTCGATTTTCAGGCCCGGAGTTTGGCGTATGAAATTGGCTTAAGTGGCGCGGTGGCACGACAGGCGGCAGAGGTCATGGTCACTTCACAACGGCTATTTCTTGAAATCGATGCTTCACTGCTAGAGATCAATCCGCTTATCGTTACGAAATCCGGTGATGTGTTGATACTTGATGCCAAGATTTCGTTGGACGACAACGCTCTCTATAGGCACATGGATCTGGCTGCCCTGCGGGACGTGAGCGAAGAGGATGCGTTGGAAGTTGAAGCCTCAAAATATGGCCTGAACTATATCCGGCTTGATGGGAACATCGGTTGCATGGTGAATGGTGCTGGTCTTGCGATGGCAACGATGGACATCATTAAGCTCGCCGGGGGTAATCCGGCAAACTTTTTGGACGTTGGTGGAGGGGCAAATGATGACCAGATTCGCAATGCGTTTCGGATTGTGTTGGCGGACACGAACGTCAAAGCGGTTCTGATTAATATTTTTGGTGGAATTCTACGTTGTGATGTATTGGCATCTGGTCTGATCGATGCCGTGAAGGAACTCGACGTTGATATTCCTGTCGTTATTCGAATGGAAGGGACGAATGTGAATGACGGAAGATCCATGCTACGTGGGAGCGGACTGAATTTCACCACGGTTCTGACAATGGATGAGGCAGCGTCGGCAGTGGTCGCACTGGCGGCGGATAGCAAGTAATTAGTTATGGCAGTACTGATCGATGAACAGACCCGGTTGGTGGTTCAGGGCTTGACGGGCCGTGAGGGAACATTTCATGCACAGGCTGCGGCCGAATACGGAACTGCGGTTGTGGCTGGTGTGACACCAGGCAAAGGCGGGACCACGCACGGGGGATGGCCGGTCTTTGACACAGTACGAGAGGCCGTTTCTGTTACTGATGCGAATACCTCTGTGATCTTTGTGCCGGCGGCAGTTGCGGCTGATGCGATCATCGAGGCAGCGGACGCAGGGATTAAGGTCGTTGTGTGCATCACAGAGGGTATCCCGGTCACCGATATGGTGACTGTATTGGATAAGATTCGTGGGACGACGACCAGGCTCGTCGGTCCGAACTGTCCGGGTATTCTTTCTGCTGGGAAAGGCAAGGTTGGGATTATTCCTGGACATATTGCGCAAGAGGGGCGTGTCGGAATCGTGTCGAAGAGCGGCACGTTGACCTACGAGGCGATGCATCAGTTGACAATGCGTGGGCTAGGGCAGACGACATGCGTGGGGATCGGTGGCGATCCACTGATAGGGACGACGTTTGTTGACACATTGAGATTGTTCGAATCGGATGCGGCAACAGATGCTGTCGTTTTGATTGGTGAGATTGGCGGGACCGCTGAAGAAGAGGCCGCGGCATATATCAAGGAAGGCTTTTCGAAACCGGTCATTGGTTTTATTGCGGGACGGACGGCTCCACCTGGTCGGCGAATGGGGCACGCGGGAGCGATCATTGCTGGAGGGAAAGGGACGGCAGATGAGAAGATGGCTGCCCTGAACGATGCCGGCGTGGTGGTAGTAAAAAGCCCGGCGGAGATCGGTCAGGCGGTGGCGGTGGCTCTCGGAGTTGAGTAGGTTTCAAGTTAGGCCGATTTCCCCATGCTACAATTTG
>DTWD01000222.1 GCA_012963185.1 Acidobacteriota bacterium | reverse complement strand
TTTAATGGTCCACTTTCCGTTGCCGTGATCCTGTGCGGCGAGGTTGTGATCCAACAAACTCCTGGTCAAGATGACGTGATCGAGCAGGAAGTCGCCAAATTCGTCGAAGGCTTCCCTGAATGTCTCAAGGCTATGCCCCTTGGATAAAAGTTCCCGAAGGGAACGGGATATTTTTCCGTCGCGATCACGAACCAGGTCGAGTTCCAGTCCGGGGCCAAGGTCTGTTTGCACCATACCGTGGCATCGGGGAAAATGGCGACTCATGAGGTTACCGACTCTTTTTTGGATTTTGGCCAGTTCAATCATCTCGTGCGCATTGTTGTCGTAAACACGGCGGGCCCAAACGGGAATAAGGCTGAATTTGTTTAACCGTATAGTGCGGTTTTCATCTGTTCGCAAAACCTTGATGCATCTGTCGGGATCATTCGGGTGTACGAAACACAACCGGCGACCGCCTATCCCAAACGGTTCTGTTTTTTTCAGCCGAATCATTTTATTTTGCAAAGCCTCTTTTCCCGCCTCTGATCCGGTGTTTGAAGGAGAACAGGCTGTCTTTTCCGGAGATTTTGACCCGCGATAATTGCAACAGATTCCATTTGTCCGGAGACTGGATGCCCGGTTCCGTGGTCATCGCAGCCAGATAACCGGCTTTGCTCACAAGATCAATGTCCCGGCTGCTGTAAATGCCGAATGGATAAGCAAACGTCATGGGTTCGATTCCGAAAGAATTTTCAAAGTTTTTTTTGGCCCCTGCAATTTCCCTGAAGGCCTGTTCATCATCAAGCGAGGATAAGTTCGCGTGGCTTGTTGTATGGGCACCGAGTTCCCAGCGGCCTGATGCCAGCATCGTCCTCACCTGGTCATCCGAAAGTTTTGGTTCCCGTTGGAGTTCATTGTCTGCGTGGTGGGCTTTCTTCTTGCTCGACCAGCCGCCCGAACGATCTTCGACCAGATAAAGCGTTGCCTTGGCCCCGTAAGATTCGAGCACAGGATCGACTGCTGCCAGGTTATCGGCGTATCCATCATCGAACGTCAGACAGACAGTGCGGTTGGCAAACTTCTTTTTTGTGGCGAGTTCGCTGGCGAACACAAATTGAAAACCCTGTTTGTTGAGCCAATGAATTTGTTTTTCAAATTCCCCTGGTTTGACACGGAGTTTGTTGAAGCGAGCCCCTCGTTTGTGCTCACTCACCATGTGGTACATGAGGATTCTTGGGCACGACCAAGGGAGAGGTTTTCGCCACCAAGCGTATCGAAAGCTGAAGGCTAACAGTAAAATAAAGAGAACAATTCCAAGTGTCACTATCCGTTCGTTTCGATCCGTTCCAAGTCACGCACACACAAGAACTTCCGTGCAAACTTGTCAACCAAATAGAGGGGGATTAGCATGATTGCGTGCAGTTGATGCCGCGAGGTGAGATTGTTGATGAAAGCAACGAGGATGTCCAAGTCAGATAAAATTGATCATGATGCTTAGCCGAGGAACGAGTTAGCCGAATGCACATTGTCCAAATTGTCCCTGAACTGAATGAGGGTGGTGTTGAGCGGGGCACGGTTGATCTCAGCCGTGAACTGGTGAGGCACGGCTACAGCAGCACAGTCATCAGTGCGGGAGGCAGGCTGGTGCCACAAATCGTGTCAGACGGCGGGCGGCATGTGGTGCATGATGTTGCGGGCAAAAATCCGTTGACGGCACCTGTGCGGGCCTTGTCGCTTCGGCGGGTGTTGCGTGGATTGATGCCGGATGTGCTGCACGCCCGCAGCCGTGTGCCGGCTTGGCTGGTGCGTTTGGCCAAGCGGCCGTTGGGTGTCCCGTGGGTTACCACGGTTCACGGCTACAACAGTGTCAACCGGTACAGCCGGGTCATGACATTGGGGGACCGGGTGATCTGTGTCAGTCACGGTGTCAGCGATTTTGTGAGGGAGCATTACAGGACACCGAAAAACAAAATCCGGGTGATTCACCGCGGGGTGGACCTGTCGTTGTTTGATCCTACCAAGGTCGATGGAGCCTCCGTTGAGTTGATGCGGGGGGAGTTGGGTTTGCGGGGATGTTTTGTTGTCAGCTTGGTTGGGCGAATCACTTCGTTGAAGGATCATCCTGCTTTTATACGGGCGCTTGGCCAGTTGAGCCGGGATCGTCCTGTTCGCGGCCTGATTGTCGGTTCAGCTCAGCCGGGCAAAGCGGACTATCTGCAAGAGTTGAGGCAGTTGGTCTCGGATCTGAAGTTGGGCGATGTGATTCGGTTTGTACCGGGAACCGACGGAATCGCGCAAATTTACGCGGTGAGTGATGTCGTGGTGTCCTCGTCGATCAAGCCGGAAAGCTTTGGGCGAACGGCCGTTGAGGCGATGGCGATGAACACGCCGGTGGTCGGGACGAACCATGGGGGTATGACAGAGATCATTGTCGATGCTCAGAACGGTTATTTGGTCCCACCGGGCGAACCGGAGTTGCTGGCAGAGAAATTACGGCTCGTGGCGGGAAAGCCTTTTGGAGAACTGCGCTCGCATGTTGAGAAGCATTTCAGCCTGGAGCAAATGGTGGACAAGACCCTCGCGGTTTATCGGGAGGTTTTGGCGGACAAAGGTTCTCCAGGCTGATTTGTGGCGTTTTTTGTTTCAACCCAAAAGAGCCCGGATAACAGGCGAAAAAGCTGTAGGGCGTGGTGATGACTTCGTCGCCGGGGCCGATATCCAGCGCCATCAGCGAAGCCAAAAGCGCGTCCGTGCCGCTAGAAAC
>DTWD01000221.1 GCA_012963185.1 Acidobacteriota bacterium | reverse complement strand
AGAAACACGGTGGAACTTCCCAGTACCCTACGATTCCTCCGTATGGCGTCTTCGGAATATCGTTGAATACGGAACAATCGCAGTCTTTGCAGCACTAGAACATTTGGCCAAGTACCGTACCCAGTGGCTTGAAAACTACTACCGTGTTCACCGTGATTGGGTCACACGCAATGAAGCACCCCATGCGTTCGTAATCTCGGCCGATCAGAACGACCCCTTTGCCACGTACGAGTTACTTGAAATCCTCCATTTCGGGGAAGTGGAAATTCACCAGTCTCGCCAGTCGTTTCAGGCTGATGGTGTGCGTTACCCCGCAGGTTCATGGGTTATTCAACTCGCGCAACCGTACGGCGCGTTTGCGAAGACCATGCTCGAAAAACAAGTTTATCCAGACCTGCGTTACTACCCAGGTGGCCCGCCAATTCCTCCCTACGACGTTACCGCTCACACTCTCGGGCTACTAATGGGTGTTGAAGTGGCCCAGATTGAAACCCCAATCAATACTAGTTTGGAACTTCTCGGTACGATCGAACCAGTGTTTAAGTCTCTTCCGACCCGGCCGGGGTGGGCCTATGCCATCAAGCCGTCATCCAACGCCGGTTTCCTCGCAGCAAGTCGCCTACAAGCGGCCAACATCCCAATTTATCGAGCCTCGGACTGGTTTGAGGTAAACGGACAGGAATATGCCCCGGGGTCGTGGTTAATAGTGGCGACCGACGAAACAGAGTCCATTCTCGAAACTGTAGCCGTGGAAACAGGGTTGGTGGTCCAAGGCATTGATGAGCCGGTCACCGTAGCGGGTCACCGACTACGAGACTCGACACGAGTAGGGTTATGGCGAGCAGCGAATAATATGCCTGGCGGTTGGATGCTATGGCTGTTCGAACAATACGAACTGAACCACACCATAATTTCGTCAACTGACTTTGATGGTGCTCTCGGTGAGAAGTACGACGTCATTGTGCTGCCATCCGGTACTAGCCGGAGAAGCATTGTCGAAGGCTTGAATCCGGAACGACACGATGAGACCTGGCGCTGGGCGTTTGGGGTCGGTCAAGAAGGGTGGTTAAAGTTACGTCGTTTCGTTGAAGATGGCGGCACAATTGTCGCGCTCGGCTCGGCTGTCGAAACAGCGCGCTCACTGTTTAACCTACCGATTGAACCGGTTCTTCCAGCTCGTCGCACGGGACTAGTGACACCGACTGCGCGCCGTCAGTCACAAATGACGGTCACTGAAGCCGACCAGCAACTCCGCGATGCCTTCCGCAGTCCTTCTGAATTGGCACGAGTACTCCGGGAACGCGTTGTTGATCCGACATCCGTGTTTTACTCACCTGGTACCCTTCTCAAACAGGAACATAATCCTGAGCATCCAGTCGGCTACGGCATGCCGGACGATTGGCCAGTTTTCTTCCGGTTCGACCAGGCGTATCGTCTTTCCCCGAGTTTTGATATCGACACCGAGGTGATTTCTCGGTATCCAAATGATGACGACATGGTTGCGAGTGGCTGGCTGCTGGGAGATGACTTGTTACGAAACCAAGCAAATGTCGTCTCTTCGCGTGTCGGAAATGGGACGGTCGTCACAATGGGAAGCCAAGTGGCGTTCCGCACACAGACTCGTGGCACATTCAAACTTCTTTTCAATGCCATCTTTCATGGGCCGGCGGAACCAATGACCGCGGCCGATCTTGAAGTCTTAGACTAGAAATAACGCCCGAAGCGACATTCGAAAAACTACGAAAAAGAACGTGGCATGACCCATACCGTTTTTATCCCAAGAAAAGGACCGATGCATGTCAACACATCGGCCCCAGATATGAGCTGTTAGTAATGTCTTCTAACCAAGTGGATCAATCGGAAGTTTCCCAGTCGCGTGTCCGAGTGACTCAGTCGGAACACCTAACTTATCCAGCAAACTCAACTGAAGGTTCGCCAGCGGTGTGTCCTCTGGATACATGATGTGCCGGCCGCCTCCTGCGACACCACCCGCCAAAAGAATCGGCAAGTTCTGCGACGCGTGTGCATTACTGTCAGCCATTCCGGCACCATAAACAATCATCGAATGATCGAGTAGTGTGCCATCTCCATCCGGAGTATTCGACAATCGTTCAATAAACTTCGCGAAGAGCTCGCAGTGGTATTGGTTGATCTTGGTCAGCTTCGCAAGTTTGGCTGGATCTTTTTGGTGATGTGAAATCGGATGATGCGCATCGGGCACACCAATTTCGGAATACGTCCGGCCTGTGATCTCGCGTCCCATCATAAATGTCGTGACACGCGTGAGGTCCGTTTCATACGCGAGCGCCATCAGATCAAACATTAACTGTGCATGCTCTCCAAAGGTACCCGGCACGCCAGCCGGTTGCTCCACCACCGGAAGTTCCCGATCGCTCTGGAGCTCCGCCATCTGAATACGACGCTCAATGTCGCGTACTGCATCTAAATACTGCGTCAGCTTTCGCCGGTCTCCGGTTCCCAATTGTCGAGACAAATCGTCCGCTCGTTCAGTCACCGAGTCCAGCAAGCTCGCATCCTTCGCTAACCGAGCCTTACGAACGGTGGGATCGGTGCTTCCAGAATCACCAAAGAGCCGCTCGAAAACTACACGCGGATTATTCTCCATTGGAAGTGGTGTGGTGTCGTTAGCCCAAGAGATGGT
>DTWD01000220.1 GCA_012963185.1 Acidobacteriota bacterium | reverse complement strand
TAGATGAAATAAAATTGGATTTCACCATAATCAATCGTGCTGGCACGTTACGGGTCGGTCGGTGGGGCAATGGTTATTGTTTCACCAACGGTATTATCGACGAAGTTGCTATTTACAGTGCTGTTTTAACGAAAGAAGAAATTCAACTTGACATGGAAGGTGAGCTTTTAGCTGTGGACCCCACCGCTGAATTAGCCATAACCTGGGGGTTCATTAAACAAAATACTGGCTATTGATGATATAAGTTTTTCAGTTAATGCCGTAGAGCGTGCAGTCGGCTTGTTTCCAGCACCAGCTGATCTGAGGAAACAAGCTGGCAGCATGTTGAGCGAAGCGAAATCCCGACCTATCGGGCTCTACTTCAGCCGTAAGTGAAAAATTCGTGTTGATGAAATATTTGAGGGGATGGTTCACAATTATTCGGGTAACACTAGCTCACGCGGGAATTGAACCATCCCCATTTTTGTGAGCTTAAATATGTCGTGCGACCATTTCAGAGATGCTTTTAACGAGGCTTTCATCCTCGCACGGCAGCAGAGCCTAGAGTGAGAGGAATCTATCATGGAGCAGAGATTAGCTGGAAAAGTTGCTATTGTTACCGGTGCTGGGCAGGGCATTGGCAAAGGGATAGCGTTGCGGCTTGGGGGTCAGGGGGCTGACGTAGTAGTAGCTGAGTACAATCCGGAGAGCGCCGCCACCACAGTACAGGAGATCGAGGCACTGGACTGTCGCGCCCTGGCCTACCTCATCGACGTGGCCGATGTGACCGCGGTGCGCAAGATGGTAGGGGACGTGGTGGCCAAGTTTGGACACATAGACATCCTAGTCAATAACGCAGGTGTGGTACAGATCAAGCCGATGATGGAGTTGACCGAGGAAGAGTGGGACCGCATCATCAACATCAACCAGCGCGGGCTCTTCTTCTGTCTGCAAGCGGTAGCAGAACAAATGATCAGGCAGGTACCTGCGACGGTGAAAGATGCCTGCCGTACTCCTCACAGCTTCGGCAAGATTGTGAACATTTCATCAGTCGCTGGGCGCAGTGGCCGTTCACTGGCGACGCACTACGCAGCCAGCAAGGCCGCCGTGCTAAGTATCACGAAGTCGGCCGCATTGGCACTGGCTCCCTATTACATTAACGTCAATGCGGTCTGTCCCGGCGTTGTGCCGACACCAATGTGGGAGGAGATCGACCAAACTCGCACACAGATGGAAGGTCTTCAACCGGGTGAGTCGATTCGTCAGTTAATTGAGAGCATCCCTCTCAAACGTGCAGCGACCCCCGAAGATATCGCTGCTGCCGTTGCGTTCCTCGTTAGCCCCGACAGCGACTGCATCACGGGGCAAGCGCTAAACGTTGATGGGGGACTTGAGATGGATTAGCCTATGGTACCACGCTATCTGAAAACTGTGCCTGTCCTAGCTGAATAAACTTGCATATCACTGGAGCGATACACCGCTTGCTGAGGAAGACATCGCGTGGGACAACTAGAAAGCAGAATTCAGAGGCATACCCGATGCTGGAAGATAGAATGTTACCCGGTCAAACCGAAAAGAATCGTTTCTTCTTCGCTACCGCTTGCGGATTAATTTTAATCCCCATCAACGCGTATTGGATTGCGTTGGTCAGCGGGATGCGTGGCTCGCTGCATCCCGCTTATGCCTCGTTAATTAATTGCACCTGTGGTCAACTTATTCTTTCTCGTCTTATTGAGCCTATTGTTGAAGCGGATTTTCCCTCGGTTTGCTTTGAGCCGGACTGAACTACTTATTATCTATCAAATGCTGGTGATGTTATGCTTGGTGTCTGGACATGACCCAATGGACTTTCTACTCGGCACACTAGTTTACCCTTTCTGGTTTGCCACGCCTGAGAATGAATATGCAACGCTTTTCCATCGATCAACACATTCCAAACTGGTTTACGGTAAGCAATAAGAAGATCCTTACCTTAAAGGATTCTTTGAGGGAGAATCAACATTATACACACCGGAGCATCTCAACGCCTGGTTAGGCCCCGTCTTGCTCTGGTCAGCCATCACTGTGGTGCTCTTCCAGATTTTCTCTGTATTAATAGCATTCAAAGATTGCAGTGGACCGAGCGCGAAAGGCTCAGTTATCCAATTGTGCAGTTGCCAATTGAGATGACCCGCCCCGACTTTTTACGTAACAAGCTGCTGTGGGCTGGCGTCGCCTTCTCGGGGAGCATAGAAATCCT
>DTWD01000219.1 GCA_012963185.1 Acidobacteriota bacterium | reverse complement strand
GGATTGCCCAGATCGTCTACTGAGGAGAGGGCAGAATGAGTAATTATCTAAAGGGTATTGGCATGGCGTTTCTGTCGTTGTTGTTGGCGGCAGTGGTCGCATGCGGCGGTGCAGCGCCGGCGCCGGCTGAAGAAGCAATGGCAGTAGAAGAGGACGCTGCCACCAACACAGGATTTATCGATCGGCAATTGCCGAATCCGACGTCAGAGGTTATGACACAGTGGGCAGAACTTCCCGATGGTCGCACATGGGGTTCGACAGCTGGGATCGATATTGGCCCCGATGGACACGTCTGGGTTTATGACCGCTGCGGTGCTAATGGGCTTGATGGTGGGTGTGAGGCCAATTCCGATGTCGACCCGATTTTGAAGTACGACCGTAACACGGGCGAGATGCTGGCTAACTTTGGTGCAGGACTCTTCGTGTTGCCGCATGGTTTGCACGTTGATGATGATGGCAATGTGTGGGTCACTGACTCTCAGGGCAATGAAGCGGGAACCAAAGGACACCAGGTGATTAAGTTCAGCCCGGAAGGCGAAGTGCTGCTGACATTGGGTGAGGCCGGGAACCCCGGTAGTGGTCCTGGTCAACTCAACGAACCGTGTGACGTCATCACGGCGCCCAACGGGGATATTTTCGTGTCGGATGGTCACAGTGGGCAGAGCCCGGATCCCCCAGAGGGGAGGACCGGACGAATCTTGAAGTTCGACAGCGAGGGTAATTTCATCAAGGAATGGGGTGAGATTGGGTTCCGACCTGGTCAGTTCCGGACACCTCACGCCATGGAGTTTGATTCGCAGGGTCGTTTGTATGTGGCTGACCGAGGGAATCACCGCATCCAAGTGTTTGACCAGGAAGGTGAATTGTTGGAGATCTACCAGCAGTTCAGTCGTGTCAGTGGTTTATTCATTACGGCAGACGACATGCTCTACGCAATTGATTCAGAATCGTCGGAAGGCAATCACTACGGCTGGATGGATGGTGTTCGGATAGGTCCAGCAGGTGAAGACCTGGTGACTGGATTTATTCCTCCACACATTCCTGCTGAAGGACGTGTTTTACAAGGTCTTGCCGGTGAAGGTATTGCGGTGGATGCAGACGGCAATGTGTTTGTAGCTGAAGGCCCGGCCTCACGCCCATTTGCCGGCGGCGGAGTGACGAAGTACGTTGCGGCGAACTAACACTAACGGCTTGGCAGTGAACTCTGGAAGGGCTCGTGGGACATCAAGTTCCACGAGCCCTTTCTTTTTCGTTACTTCCTGCGACTAACCAAGGTTTGAGCGGGGGGTTAGTAGATGACGAGAAACGTTCCGTCTGGTTCGGCGACGACGGCCGGCAGGCTCCCGTCAGGGATCTCCGAGCCGGTGCCGGTGCCGCCAGTCGGCTGGCCTGACCTGTCGAATTGTTGCCAATGAAATAACCCGCCGGCTTGCCAGCTAATTGCATCACCCCAGACGAGAAGAGATTCTCCGAGGTGATTGACGGCGATGCGTGGGTTACGTCGTCGGGCTTCGGCTGTCCCACTTGGGGACACGGATTGGTCAAGGGAGTCCGTCGTTGTGAAATAAACCTGTCCTTCTGTTTCCCAAGCCACGGTCATTCCCGTTGGACTATTCGTGAGCCCTGTTGTTGAGATCGGGCAGGCATTGATTTCCCAGAGATCGATTAAGTCGTCAGAAAACGACGCCCCTCGATCGTGGGAGGCTAGCAGGCGTTGGCCTCGACGGATGTTGTTTCCCGCTCCTCGGTATGAAACATAGACCGCTCCCGCATCGTCCGTGCGAGCGTGCAGGGCGCAGCAGTCACAAGCGCCCTCGCTTGCGCGATTAATTGGGAGGGCTGGTGTAAACCGTTCTCCGTCGTCATTGGACATGGTCATGAAGACCGAACGTTCAGATTCCGGTGGTTCGCCGGTATGCCAGAACACATACACGTTACCAACGTCGTCAGCGGCTACTGAAGGACCGGCCTCGACGCCTTCTCCAGCGGCAAGACTGAATTGTGGCTCGAAGGCTGTGCCGTCATCGGTGGTCCGTGTGTACAGAAATTCTGTTCGATTGAGTTTGAACCAGACAACATGAACACGATTATTTTTGCCGAGTGCGAGGTGGCCACCATCAATCGGGCCGATGCCAACGACCGTGCCGGGTTGACTGTTGACATAAATAGGTTCAGACCACGCAGTCGCGCCCACTGGTCGTGTGACGTAACGTAGGTCTCCCGAACGCGGTTCGCCTTCAAAATAAATTACATGTACCGTGCCTGCACCATCAATAACAGCGTGTGGGAGGCGTCCACCGTCAGGCAATCGAAGCAGGTTGACCGCCTCGCTTAATGCCGTCTGACCAGCTGAGCAGCCTGTCAAAAGTGCGGCTAGCGTCAGACCAAAGAGAAGTTTCCAGGCCGTCATTTGTGTCAGCCTATCAGGGAAACTGGACAAAGACCGTATAATCCCGCGATGGTGAGTAGGGTGCGAGCTCTTGGAGTCTGTGTAATTGGTCTGGTCGGACTTGGCCTCGTGTTGTCGGCACAGTCCGAACCTCCCGATGCCGCTCAAACTGCACGCTCTGCCTATTACCATACCCGTGCGCGCCTTGCGGACGACGAAGCCGCGTTTCGCGTGTATCGACCCGCATATTCTTTCTGGCAACATCTCTTTACGATTCCCGACGGTAGCATCATTTATGGCAGCGCGGAAGACGGACGCTTGCTAGCCACGTTTCCGGCGCGAGGTAATTGGTCACGTGACGTGGTCTGGGGGGAAGAGCGACTTGTTGGGACGGTGGAGGGCCGGCGGTTCTCACGGCGGCTCAGAGACCGACGTGATGAAGTGGAAGCGTTGCTGGAGGCAGCGGTTGGTCCGGTGGTACACAACCCGACGCGCGGCCGGTTTCTTGAGCCACACGTTGAGCGATACGGGCCGTTTCTCGCTGAATGGGGAGCCATCTATGAACGGTTTGGTGTACCAGCGGAAATTGGTTTAGCACAGGCGATTGTTGAATCTGGACTTAATGGGCGTGCGCGGTCAAGCGCACGCGCCCTTGGGTTTTGTCAGTGGTTGCCGCGCAACTGGAACACATTAAAGCGGCTCTCTCCGCATGTGATTGAGGGGTACAACCAGACAACGCAGGCGCCATACTGCGCGGCGTATCTAACGATTCTTGCCACAATGTATGGCAGCTTTATTCCGGCACTATCAGAGCATCACGCGGGTGGGGTCAATGTTGGTCGTACCGTGATTAATGGCGAGCGCCTTGGTGGTCGCGATACTCGAGAACAGTATTTCCTGGGTTCAGATTTTGCTCGTAGTCTTAGGCAGATTTCGATCCAGCGTTATCGTCAGTTGTTTCGGACATACGGGTATCGGTCGGCGCTGTACGCTGAGATGGTATTTGGCAACATGTACAACGTTCGTCGTTTGATATGGGAAACACCCCAGACGAAGATTTTTGCGATGCGTGTGCCAGAGACTACCTCGATAGCGACGATTGCACAAACGACGGGGCTTTCCAGAGCTGAGCTCAAGCGTTTTAATCCAGCGCTAGTTCGTCGGGTTCCCCGCCATGCAAATTTGTATTTACCTGAGTATGTAGAAGATTTTGGAGAAGACGTGTCTTTTTGGCATCTCCCTGCTAGTTCCGAGTATGCGGAGGTGCTGAACGATTTTGTCAGACTTGACGCCACGATTCAGGCTTGGCACGAGCCCGAGTTCGAGCAGACCCTTCGTGATTTCCAGCAGCGGTTTACGGATACTGGAACCGAGGAAGGCACGGTGATGGCAACCCTGTTACGGTTTGTGGCTGGGAATTTAACGAGAAGTCGACGTGCTGCGATTCTTGAAGAGTTTCGGGATAGTGACCGTGTCCGTGAGTTGTTCGATCGTGGTAAGCGGGAACTTGCGTCACGTAGTGAATAGAAACACCTGCGGGAACCCTTTATTGGTGTAGAGAAGTGTTGTTGTATCCGTTTTGGTAGGGTCCGTACGGCGAATAACATTTCCTGAAGTTTTTGCTACTTGCGTTGGATTAAGGTCGGTAGGATAAGTCATGCGACGGCAACGAACATACACGAGTGTCACCGTCCTTTGGGTTGTTGCCCTGCTATCCACCACGACTGTTGACGCTCAGGAACAACGGATTTTGGAAGCGGTCGAGGCTGAGCGGTCTCCTCTTATCGAGACAATGCGTGAACTCGTCTCGATTGAATCAGGTAGTCGTGACCCGGAAGGCCTGAGTGCAATCGCTGAGGTCATCAGTAGTCGCTTCCGTGCTTTGGGTGGTGAGGTCGAACTGGTCAGCCATGATGACCCCTATGTCATGGTTGACACGCCGGGAGAAATTGGTCAGAGCGTGGTTGCACGTTTTCGCGGTCGTGGTCGTGGTCGCGTTCTCCTACTTGCTCATATGGATACGGTTTATCAGCGAGGTGAACTTGCTGACCAACCGTTCCGTGTCGATGACGAGCGTGCCTATGGTCTTGGCATAGCAGATGACAAACATGGTGTCGCGCTAATTCTTCATACGCTCGCCGTGCTTGAAACCCTCGCATTCGATGACTACGAATTAATCACGGTGTTGATTAATGGCGATGAAGAGGTTAGTTCTGCGGGATCGCGTGAATTAATTACCAGGCTCGGTGCTGAACATGATGCCGTCTTGTCGTGCGAGGGAGGTGGCGCATCCGACCGCTTGGCGCTGACCACGGCAGGAATCGGTGCTGTGTTGCTTCGTGTACGGGGGCGGGCCTCTCATGCTGGTAGCGCACCAGAGCAGGGCCGCAATGCACTGTACGAACTGGCGCACCAGGTTCTGCAGATGCGGGACCTGACTAATGCGAATGCCGGTATCAAACTCAACTGGACGATTGCTTCGGCAGGAGCGACGCGTAACGTGATTCCGGCGGTAGCGCGTGCGACGGCAGATTTCCGCGTGCTTCGCGTGGCGGCCTACGACGAAGTTGAGCGTCTTGTTCGGGCGCGGATTCGCGAACAATTAATAGACGGGACGACGGTTGACGTCTCGTTTGAACGGCGACGACCTCCTCTTGAAGCCACGGACGAGTCTCGCGCACTTGCTGCGCACGCACAGTCGATTTATCGAGAGCTCGACCGGCGATTGACTGTCAGTGACCAGGCTGCTGGGGGTGGAACAGATGCAGCGTTTGCCGCACTCGAAAGCGATGCTCCTGTCATTGAAGGCTTTGGTCTGATTGGTTTTGGCGCGCACTCGGATGCCCGTGAGTCGGTCGACCTTCGCTCGATCGTTCCGCGCTTGTATTTACTGACGCGGATGGTCATGGATGTGGGGCAGGGTCTTACACCGTAGTGGCGTCGAGCGACCAGAATAAAAAAGGGAGCGAACAACTGTTCGCTCCCTTTAAAGAAAGACACGAGTCACTACGAGATAAGTTGGTTAGTGACTATTTCGGCTGTCAGTCGCCCTCTGGTAATGCCAGCGCAACAAGTGATCCAGGGAATGAGCCGCCCTGCCCGATCTGAACAATAATGAACTGCCGGTCTTCATGCTGGTAGGTCATCATTCCGTACTGGCCGGTGGCTGGTAGTTCCACGCTTCCGACTTTTTCACCAGTTCGCTTGTTATGCGCGTTCAGGACAGGCGGTCCCTGCATGCCTTCTGTTGCGATTAGCAGACTCTTAGTCGTCATCAGGATTGCTCTGCCCCGAGGAGTTCCAGTGCCGCTAAGGTCAACGCCTTGAAGAGCTGGGTGTCGCTTCATCAGATCGGAGGCTTCCCCAACAGGCACCGCAAATACATGTTCGCCCGTGTTCATATCGATCGCAGTAATCTTGCTATAGGGTGGCTTATAAATCGGAAGTCCTTGCGGCCCACTCCAGCCAACGCCGCCACCCTGTACCCAGTCCGAGATCGTGGCGCCGGTAGTGGTGCAGTCACCCGAGTCTGACGTGCAGCTATGAATTTCGGCGTCAGCGTCTGCTCCTGGTCTCACCGTTCGACCGGAGCATCCCTGGCCGTTTGCCTGATACAAGTAGCCGGTCTCGGGATCAAGCGTTGCCGGATGAGTGATGTTAAGCCCCCCAGCGCCACACGCTACCCAACCTTTAACTGACTCAGTGTGATTGTTGGGGAGTGGTGGGATATACGGTCCACCAATCCGAAATTGACTCATGATTTCCAAGGCTTCCTGCTTCAGTTCAGGTGTGAAATCGATGATGTTGTCTTCAGTCAGGCCCAGTGGGTTCAAGGGGGCGGGTTTTGTCGGAAAAGGTTGCGTTTCTGATAACTGCTCACCAGGCACAATCGATGCGGGTACGGGGCGTTCTTCAATTGGCCAAACGGGTTCACCCGTTTCCCGGTTGAAGGCAAACGTCATGCCCTGCTTGGTCGTCTGAATCACCATCGGAACATCGGTACCGTCAACGTTGACATCAACCACGATGGGCACGTTTGGCAGGTCGTAGTTCCAAATGGGATGGTGGACGGTCTGGAAGTGCCAGACACGTTGCCCCGTATCAACGTCAATCGCGATCAAACTTGTTCCGAACAGGTTGTTTCCAGGCCGAAACCCTCCGTAATAGTCGATAGTGGGGGCATTGGTCGGAATATAGACGAGGCCTCGTTCAAGGTCTGCGGAGAGAGGTGCCCACGACGAGACGTCGCCTGTCCAATCCCACGCGTCGTTTTCCCACGTGTCGAATCCAAACTCACTTTCCGTCTGCGGGATGACATTGAATTTCCATTTGTGCTCACCGGTCCGTGCGTCGTATCCCAAGACGTCGCCCGGCACGTTTTCAATCCGGCTCTGACTGTAGCCTTGTTCGTGCGAGTTCCCGACCACGACCGTTCCATTCACGACGATAGGAGGCGACGAACTGGTGATGTATCCCGTTGACATTGGAATACCTTCGTACACGTCGTATTCGTGCCCGAGGTCGGCAAGGAGGTCTACAACGCCGGTGCTTGGAAATCCTTCAATGGGGACTGGTTTGCCGAAGCCTTCAAGGTGTTCGCCAGTTTTGGCGTCGAGGGCATGGAGAAAAAATGCTGGGGTAATAACGTAAATGACACCGCGACCATCGATTTCCGCATAGCCAACACCTTTTCCGTAACTGGCTCGCATCGATTCCGCCCATCGCCGGGTCGTTGGCTCACGATACATCCACAAGGTTTCCCCGGTGTGTGGATCGATGGCCGCAACGGTCCGGCGATAGCCAGCGACTGTGTAGACAATGCCGTCGATATAGCTTGGTGTTGAGCGGGACAGGTAGTAGGGATGTGGGCTGAAGTTGTCTCCGCGCCAGACCCACGCTACTTCAAGGTCCCCAAAATTGTTTTCGTCGATTTGGTCTAGTGGTGAGTAGCGAGTACCCCAGGCGTCAGCGCTCTGATATCGCCATTCCCCATACGGTGTTCCGCGTTCGACCTGGTCTTGTGCCGTCACTGGCACTGTCAGTGTTACGGCAGCCAGACATGCCAATACCACGGCAGGCACACCCAGGAAACGCCAGTTTATCAAGGTGTTTCGTTTCATAGTGGCTCCTCCACAGGGCACAACGATAATCCGGGCGGCATGGTTTATGCTAGAAATTCTTTTAGTCAGTCCATAATATGTAGATAGTGGGTGGCATTTATCGTGATCGGAACGGCGTCGAGGTCGAATATGTCTCTGTTCCGTTGCCAACGCACGAAGTGACCCAGGCTGTGCCCCTTGCGGCACGGAAGGTGGGACATAGGGCCTCGCGGAAAGTGGCACCGTTTTATACAGGGATGGATGGGACCGAGTTGGCGACCCAACCACGAGGTCATCGTAAGCAATGGAACGAGCAGCAATGGGTCGCGTTTCGTGAGTTTCAGAAGCTCGAGCTAGACATGGCGTCGTCCGACGAACCTATCGCGGCGACGATGATTATTAAGACCTAGGCAACGAAAAGATACGGTATGGACTTTGTTGTGTGGGGTCACGACCCCTGGCAGCGCCCGATTTTGCAGCATTTGAATTGGGACCCGTTATGGGTCTCTGTTTTCTGCGCTGTGATGTTTGTATTGGCACACGCAGCGTATACGGTACTGTCGTCTGGTCGTAAGCGGACAGATCACGAAACCAACAAGCTTGAATCGCAACACGGAGATGTACCCGAACGCATCTTGCGGCATTCGTTCATGGCGCGGTTGTTTCACTGGCTAATGTCGGTGACGATGTTTGTGCTTCTCGTGACCGCTTTCTTTCCGATTATCGGTCTTGAGTTTGATTGGGTTCCGTGGCACAACTGGGCCGGGGTTATCTTTACCGCGACAATTGCGTGGCATATTGTTCACACCACCGTCTGGCTCGATTTCTGGTCAATTTGGGCCGGCCCGAAGGATATCCCTGAGTTCAAAGCTTTACTGTTGCGGGAAACAGGACAAATTGCCACTGCTCCTCAACCGGCTAAGTATCCACTTGGCAATCAGCTGTATCACTGGATTCTGACGATTGTTGGCCTGACCGTTATCGTGACTGGTGTGCTGATGTTGTTTCGGATCGACAATCCGTTCTTTGAGCATAATCCGTACCTGATCAGTGAACTTGCGTGGGGGTGGGTCTATGTTGCGCATGGGTTAGTTGGTGTGTCATTGGTTGGGTTGGTTGTCGCGCACATTTACTTTGCATTGCGACCCGACCACTGGTGGCTTACGAAAGCCATGGTCTTCGGTTGGATCACTCGGCGGCAGTATCTGGAGCATCACGAGCCGAATCGTTGGCGTGTATCGTCCAAAAAACCCTGGTAAGACGGTCATTGCTACTTTCACGTATGCTGAAATGCTACGAGTCACTTTGATCCAGAGAGGACTTTTTATGTTTTTGGCGGAACACTCGTACCCACACAAACATTGCGGCAGTTGTAACAATCATTTGTAATGCGGTAGCGAGTGCATCCACCGTGACGCTCCAGCGTCCAATGGTCGGAAGCATG
>DTWD01000218.1 GCA_012963185.1 Acidobacteriota bacterium | reverse complement strand
TGTCGAACGTCTTGGCCTCCGCGTGGTGTCCTCCATTCGCTTCATTACCCCAACCGGTGCTGAACGTGTGTTTGAGTTACGCGGAGATCCCGGCATCGTCACACTGGATCCCCGTTGGCACCAAGCCGCGTGGAGATTCGTTGTGTCTGGGTTCGACCACATATTGGACGGACTTGACCATCTATTGTTCCTGCTCTGCCTGGTGGTACCGTTCCGGCGTTTTCGAGCTTTGGTACCGATCGTCACTGGATTCACGGTTGCACACTCGGTCACGCTGATTGCATCCGCGTATGGCCTTGCGCCGAACGCGCTCTGGTTTCCACCGTTGGTCGAAACGCTTATCGCGCTATCAATCGTCTATATGGCGTTTGAGAACATCATCGGTGCAAGTTCTGACGCCAATACTCCTATCCGTCGGCGCTGGGTAATGGCGTTTAGCTTTGGCCTTATTCACGGATTCGGTTTTTCCTTTGCGCTGCGTGAGACCTTGCAATTCGCCGGTGCCCACTTACTAACCTCTCTCTTGTCATTCAATATAGGCGTCGAACTTGGACAACTCTTAGTAATCGCGCTATGCGTTCCTGCTCTTGAATTTCTGTTTCGATTTGTCGTCTCCGAACGAGTCGGAATCATCCTTATTTCTGTGCTTGTGGCTCACACAAGTTGGCATTGGATGGTCGAGCGCTATGACGTGCTCGCCCAGTACGATCTAACATGGACAGCACTTGGCAATGCGTTACTCGTCGGAATTATGCCGTGGCTCATCTTTACGATTCTGGCAGGAACCATCGCCTGGTTTGCCTTCGGTAGCAGCAGAGGTCCGCGTGCACCTGAAAGCGCCACCGCAAAATAACAACCTTAGCGTTAGCGCGATCGTGTCAGCGTACAAACGCTTACCTTCGGGAAATGTCGCGCAGCTATAAAACGCCCAATCTCTGCAATCAAACCGTCGTTTTAGCTACAACGGGCAGCTTGCCCCGGTGAACTCCCCGCGAACCCAGCCCGCCAACATCTGCCACTCTGGGTCGTCGCGACTTTGCCAACGTCGCGGCCCATTGTGTGTGTAGGCACCTCCGCCATCGGGATGGAGTGGTTTCAACAAAAAACGACTTTGCTCTGGGTTCCCTGGCGTAATGATTCTTGAGATCAACTGGTACGCTCGCTGCGCCTCTTCATCACTCCACTCATCTCCACGTCCAGGAGTCGGCGCAAAACCGATCAGGCCGCTCGAGTGGCAGTTACTGCACCGAAGCTGACCTTCGCGCGGATTCGCAAAAACGGTCTGAACGCACGACCGGAAAAACTCAAAATCGATTTCCGGTTCTGGCTCCGGAATAAACTGGTCCCTGGGCAGTCGCTGAATCCATTGCAGAAACGCCCCATACTCAGGGTCATCGGTTGACTGCCAGAAGGTCCCCCCAGTGTGTGGAAGCCCGCCAGTATCTGGCGAGAGCGGCTTCAGCAACAATCGGCTGCTCTCTGGATTCGCCGTATTCACTAACTGACCCACGACGTCTAGATTCCGCCGAGACTGCTCAGTGGTCCAGCCAGCCTCTGACTCAGGCGTCTCCAAACTGAACCGTACGCTCGTCTGCCACGTGTGACACATGACGCACGCCGCATAAGATTGTTCACCGCCGCTCGTGGTGCCACCACGGTCGGTCATGAACACGCTTTCGATTGTATCCCGATACGTTTCCACATCAGACTCAGTAGGAAACGCACTCGTCTGAGCGTCTACCGAAGTCGACAGAGCCAGACACAGGACCAGTGCACCCCCCAACCCCTTCAGAACCGGTGGCATCCACGCCCAATGCAATAGTCGATGTCGTTTCGCGGCCGTCATCACAATTACTCCTTGGAGCGCATGTTCGTTCCGGGAGGATTCACGCGGTCTGGCGGCAGAATCACGGTGCT
>DTWD01000217.1 GCA_012963185.1 Acidobacteriota bacterium | reverse complement strand
CAGCACCTAAATCAGTAAGAGTCTCAATCAGCACAGCCGTCTGGATGGTCATATGCAAACTTCCCATGACCTTGGCTCCCGACAGGGGTTTCTGACCAGCATGCTCACGCCGGACAGCCATCAAACCAGGCATCTCTTGCTCGGCAAGCCGAATCTCATTACGACCAAATTCCGCGAGGGTAAGATCGGCAACTTTATATGGCGACCGTTTTGCCATAGTTGCTTCGTCAAATGCATGCAGAGCTTCAGTTGCCGGAATGGCCATCAGGTTCCTCCTTAAGGATCATCTAGTTCTATTTTACCGCCGTGGACGTGACGGGCGTCGAGCACTACGCCTATGACTTCCCTGGCGGGATCCGGTTGATTTCGTGCGCGATGTGCGACTTGGCGATGTCGAATTTGACTTTCGGCGAAGTGGTGGCTGCTCGGGCGCAGCATGTAATGTCTGCTGGTAATAATCGTCAAGTAACATCGCAATCAATTCCGATTCGTCGACGTTATCGGCTAGAGAACGGGCCAGCGCAACAAATCGCTGACTTCGTTCAGCCTTAAGGCGATCTCGGTCTCTAAATTTTGATTCGAGTAGTGCTGTTAATCGCTCGGCAACCACTTCTGACACATCAGCATCGGTCGGCACCACACGCTGCTGGAACTCAATGTCATACCGCTTAGATATTTGGTCAAGACCAAGGGTTTCAGCTTCACTAACAAGCGAGAGCGCAATACCGGTTGCACCTGCTCGGCCAGTTCGACCCGCTCGGTGAATGTAATCCTCCACATCCTCTGGTGGTTCGTACTGGATAACATGGGAAAGTTCGGGGATGTCGAGACCGCGCGACGCTACATCCGTAGCAACAAGAAATCGAAGTTTTCCTTCTCGTACACGTTGCAAAATATTTTCGCGGTCGGTTTGAGACCGATCAGCGCTCAGTTCATCAGCGTCATACCCAAATCGCTGGAGTACAACACTGATGTAGTGCACATTGGCTTTCGTATTACAAAAGATAAACGCCGACGATGGATTCTCGATTTCAATAATCCTAACGAGCGCCCGGTCCTTCTCCATCGGTGGGACAACGTAACAAATATGTTCCGTATCTGTGACATGAACATGGTCACGACTCAGCGTCAACAATTCGGGGCGCTCGATAAACTCACGTGCCGTCCGCATCACTGAGACCGGAAATGTCGCGGAAAACATGCACGTATGAATTTGCCTATCCGGTAAATAGGACTGCATCTCTTTCATATCCGGATAGAAACCCATCGAGAGCATTCGGTCGGCTTCGTCAAACACGATCATCGTCAAGTGCTTAAATGAAAGCGTGCCTCGCAGTAAATGATCGAGCGCTCGACCAGGTGTCGCAACAACGAGATGCGCCCCTGCGGTCAAAGCTTCTATTTGCGGGCCGTAGCCAACACCACCATAAACAGCGACTGTCCGAAACTCCGTGCTTTGCCATAACATTTCGGCATCCCGCTGTACCTGCCTCGCCAATTCTCGAGTCGGGACGAGTACCAGCGCCTGTGTGCAACTCGCGGCAGAGTCTAAACGTTCAAGCATCGGCAACAAAAATGCCCCGGTTTTTCCACTGCCTGTCCTGGCCTGGATCACCATGTCACGACCGGCCAACAGATACGGAATAGCTCTTGCCTGAACGGGCATCAGTTCCGACCAACCAGGATGCCCGGCTGCAGTCTGCAAACGCTCTGGCAATTGGTCAAGCGAAACTTCTGTAAGCGGATCTTGTGGTTCTTCGAGAGTCGAATGGTTTGAAGTGGGTGTCGTCAAGGGCTGAACGTCGCTACAAATTATTTCTTGTGATTGTACTTGTGATCGTCTCTTTCAAAAGTGACCGGCCTGGAATACGAGTTGCCCTCAAACAGAGACCCTCGGATTCCACCCCATGAACAAATCGCGAGAAAAAACCGCTATTGCTATCTTAACTTCTGATCACTCGTATCGTTACGTTCGACCGGAAACCCGTCACGAGCTCATGGGCAGACTATCCATCTAATCACTCATCTACCGAAAACGCCAGCAACACGTTGCCCGCACGACCGCCGAACGCCGCGTACCCCGAATTCACATAGACCATACCGTCGACAACAACGGGCCCTGGCCCATTGATAGAACCGCCCTTTGCATCCACTCCATTAACAGTCTCATAGGAACCGTTCGTATCGTACTCCCATAAAACTGAGCCATCCTGCGAAGAATAGGCTCGAAAAAGACCATCGTAGGCACCAGAAAACACTGCGCCTGGAATGACAGTGACTGCTGCCAATAATGCCGGACTGCAACCCTCGCAGACAGGTTCATGCGCATCGGCAAACCATACTAACTCGCCCGTGCGCAGCCGCACCGCTGCCAATCCCCCGGGTTCTCTTGTGAGGTAGTCGGAATTGGCGAAGTACGCTTTTTCGGTATCAACCGCAAATCCCCATTCAATCCCACCTAGGGCGCTTCCCTGACCAATTCGGTACTCCCAGACAGTCGCGCCTTCGCGATCAGGATCCAATCCGTAGCCCAACCCAGATTTCTGCCCGACCACCAGAAAGTTACGACCATCGGCACCATTCACGAGTACAGGCGACGCACCGAAATCGAAGTCAGGCCCGTTGTCTTGCGGACAGTTCGCATTCCCATCGCGACATCCCAGGACAAATGCGTCAGATGGGGTGAACTGTCTGCTCCAACGCATCTCTCCTGTGTCGAGGTCGAATGCAAGAATGGCGTCGCTTGTTTCAGCTGCAGGCTCTGTATAGGCATTGCCTGTCGCAACATAAATGAGCCGTCTTGCACGGTCGATTGTTGGTGCAGACCACACCGCGGCTCCAGCTGGCCCCCACAGAAACAGACCTTCCGGGTTACGACCACGGGGACGAGGTTCGTCTGGAATGGCATAACTCTTCCATACGAGTTCCCCCGTCAACCCTTCAAGCGCTACGACACTGCCACGAAACGTGCAACAGGCATACTCTGGATCAGCGGCAAGCCCCTCTTCTGACGATGAGACAGGCACGTAGAGACGTTCGTCATAAAACACCGGTGCTCCCGTAATGCGGGCACCCTCGTGGTCATCGATCTTGACAACCCAGAGCTCAGCTCCGGTATTTGCATCAAGCGCATAAACATGGGCATTGAAATCCCCCAAAAAAACCACCTGTTGGCCCTGGTCAAAGCTCGCAACCGACATCGCACTTCGGACGCCACTCTGGGCCTCGTACATCCAATGCTTGCATCCGGTTTTGGCATCCAGCGCATACACCTCTCCGCGCTGACTGGCAACGAACAGCCGACCACCAACGACTGTTGGCTGGGACTGTGCAGAGCCGGCGTTTGGATAACCGAAAGCCCATTTGAGCGTAAGCTGGGGAATATCGTCCGCACTTAAACCGGCGTGTTCGGCCGGTTGATTCCGTGTATTCGTAATATCGACGCCCCACCCGTTCCAAGCAGGACCGCTATTAAGCCCAGACCAATTAGCAGAAGCTGATTGTGCGCACCATCCCAATCTGTCACCCGTAACACTGCCAAGACTCCGCCCTGTAATGAACTCCGCAATAGCCTGCCGGTCTGCAACACTAAGCTCGAAACCTTGTTGTTGCATTGAACCACTCGTTAATGCCCCAACAATAGCCTCCGGCGTCATCGTGCGCATATTGTCAACAGAGAGCGCTCGAGGGATCACGTTGGTGAGATGACACCCTGCGCACGAATCCTCAAAAAGTGCTTCGCCGCTTGGTGCCTGGGCCCACGCCAACTGAGGCGACAGAAAGACCGTCACATAAACAGAGCCCACTATAAGCACGTGACGCATCGACATCTCAACAAAGACTCACCGGTACGCTACGGCAATGTCAGTGCCACAAGTTGCGCCGGGTGTTGACGACTACAAACGGCAGTGACAACGTACTGTTTCTCGTCGGCCATGTAGGTCATTGGCACGCCACATGTCACTCCCGGGAGATCGACTTTCCCAAGAACCTCACCGTTGGTTTTATCAAGTGCGCGAAGAACCGGTTCACCGTCAAGACGAAACCCACCTCCTGCTCCAGCGATCAGTAGTGTCTTCGTTGTGATCGCGCCAACCCAAGTCGGCGTACCTGTCGGTTCAATATCAAGTCCTTGAAGCGCCGGGTTGTTCTTGTAACTTTCTGGCGTATCAGAATTCGGGACCATCCAAATGTGGTCGCCGGTGTTGAGGTCGATGGCGGTAATTCGTCCCCATGGTGGTCTAACAATCGGCAAACCACGTGGACCGCGGATCCGGCCAGCGTCAATAAAATCCATATCCGAAACAAAAGGATCGTTAGTCAACGCCCGTAGACTGGGAGACGTGTACGAGGGGACAAAGAGCACTCCTGTCTCAGGGTCAACCGTCGCACCGGTCCAATTAGTTCCACCGGTCTGATTCGGAACTTGAATCGTGCCCTTCGTTCCATCCTCGGCATCAATCAGTGATGGGGGTGTAAAGATAGGCCCGAGGCGATATTGGGAAACAATTTCGAATGCTTCCTGCCGAAGTTCAGGCGTAAAATCAACGAGATCTTCAAGCGAAAACCCCTGCAAGTCATACGCCAATGGCTTCGTCGGGAATGGTTGAGTCGGAGACGTTCGTTCACCCGGAACATCGGTCTGGGCGACTTGACGTTCTTCAATAGGCCACACGGGTTCTCCAGTTATGCGATCAAATACGTATGCCCACGCCTGCTTTGTAACCTGCACCACGATTTTCCGTGGACGGCCATCAACTGTCACATCCAGCAGAATTGGAGGGGCAGGGTTATCCCAGTCCCAGATGCCGTGGTGGATCATCTGAAAATGCCAGATTCGTTCTCCTGTTTCTACATCGAGACAGACGAGACTGTTCGAAAAAAGATTATCCCCAAGGCGGTGCCCTCCATAGTAATCACCGGTGCCAAGTTCCGTCGGCAAATACACATAGCCAAGCTCGTGGTCGACGGAAAAAGGCGGCCAGACACCAGCATTCCCCGTGTACTCCCATGAACCATTTTCCCAGGTCTCATTGCCCAATTCTCCCGGATGCGGGATCGTGTGAAAGATCCACTTTCGTTCTCCAGTCCGGACGTCATATCCACGAATATGACCTGGGACATTGTCACGGGACTCCGGTGCAGTTCCGGGTATGAGCGCTGCGCCAACAACAATGACCCCGCGAGAAACGATTGGTGGAGAACTGGATCCGATAGCCCCGTCGATTGGGTCAACGTCACGGTCAAGACCTTGCTTTAAATCAACCCATCCATTCGCTCCAAAGCTTGGAATTGGTTGGCCCGTATCAGCGTCAAGCGCGACAAGCTGATAGCCAGGAGTAATGAGCAGGATACGCCGATCAGCCGGATTGTCTGGGTCCTCCCAATAAGCTACACCGCGACCAGAATTTAAACGTGGAGCCGCTTCACCACGGCGTCCCTCGTCATAGCGATACATCCACAACGTTTCACCATTTGTTGGGTCAATCGCGACAACAGCCCGACGAGAGCCCGCTGTCGCATAGAGGACGCCGTTCACCATGATTGGCGTCACGCGGTAATAATTTTCTGGCCGAGGTCCAAAGTTTTCTGTTTGCCACGTCCAGGCAACTTCTAGGTCGTTGAAGTTGTCGCCATTAATTTGGTCGAGCGGCGCATATTTCGTGCTTCCCGCATCACCACCGTAGTACGACCATTCCCCATCAGTCGCACCATGTTGCGCTAATGCTAAGCCTGAAGGATTCCCGGCCGACAAAACCGCCACTGCCACCAAACAACGAATCACTCTTCCTAAACGCATGAATCTTCTCCCCGAAAGGACCCTAGTTCAGTCAAATACCAACCAATCACGACATGCTACCCTGAAAAGACCTCTTTGGCCGATCCTTGCGCGCCACGGTATGCTTGTCTGTGACGCTACTATGGAGGACTCCGAATGACATTTGTTGGCGCTCGACGCAACTGGTTTTTGACTTTTTTTGGACTGGGCATTGTCAGTACCAGCCTTGTTCTTGGGGCACAGGAAGAGGGCACGCAGAACGGCGAGTGGCCATCGTATGGGGGAGACCTAGCACACACTCGTTACTCGCCGCTCGACCAAATTAATGGCGACAACTTCAACGACCTAGAAGTCGCCTGGAGATTCCGGACTGATAATTTTGGTCCAACTCCTGAATTCCGCCTGCAGTCGACACCGCTCATGGTAAATGGCGTGCTCTACACAACCGCCGGAACCCGACGTGCCGCCGTTGCGCTTGATGCAACAACTGGAGAAATTTTGTGGTTCCATCGCTACGATGAAGGGGAGCGGGGAGCGGCCGCGCCGCGCCGCCTTTCCGGTCGTGGGTTGACCTATCTGGACGATGGCGGTGACGGTAAAATATTTTACGTTACTCCTGGGTATCACCTCATTGGTTTGAATGCGATCACGGGTCAGCGGTTAGACGATTTCGGCAATGACGGCATTATTGATCTGAAAACTGAACTCGACCAGGACATCGACCTGGTTACCGGTGAAATTGGTTTGCATGCAGCACCCGTAGCCGTTGGCAATACGATCGTCATTGGGGCTGCTCACCTGCCTGGTGGGTCACCCAAATCAATGAGCAATACCAAAGGCTACATTCGCGGCTATGACGCGACGACGGGGTCGAGAAAGTGGATCTTTCACACGATCCCGCAGGGTGATGAATACGGCAACGACACTTGGGAAGGCGACTCATGGCGCTATACCGGAAATACCGGCGTGTGGGGCCAAATGACGATCGATGCAGAGCTCGGGATGGCATATCTACCAGTGGAAATGCCAACCAACGACTACTATGGTGGCCATAGGGTGGGCGATAACCTTTTTTCTGACAGCCTCGTTGCGCTCGATCTCGAAACAGGGGAACGCAAGTGGCATTTCCAGACGACACACCACGACGTTTGGGATTGGGACCTCCCGGCTGCACCAGTTCTCGTCGACATCACAGTCGATGGTCGCGACATTAAAGCCGTGGCTTTGCCAACGAAGCAATCATGGTTGTATGTCTTCGACCGTGAAACGGGTGAGCCCGTCTGGCCGATTGAAGAACTCCCGGTACCACCATCCGATATTCCAGGCGAGGTCCTGTCCCCAACGCAACCACATCCAACAAAACCACCAGCCTTTGACCAGCAGGGCATCATGCCGGAGGACTTGGTTGATTTCACTCCGGAATTGCGGGAACGTGCGCTTGAGGTACTTGATAAATTCCGCTACGGGCGGTCCATCTTTACTCCGCCTTCTGTCGGGACGGCAGACGGCAAATACGGGACCCTCCAAGTCCCAGCCTCAACTGGAGGAGTAAATTGGCCAGGCGGATCTTTTGACCCTGAAACTGGCATCTTTTATCAGTACTCAAAAACAGAGGTCACCAATCTCGGTTTGGTAAATGACCCCGACCGATCTGACATGAACTTTATCCGCGGGCGTCCCGAAGGCGTAAGCGCGCGGCAAGAAGCACTCAACGTCGAAGGAATTCCGATCATCAAAC
Organism: Acidobacteriota bacterium; assembly: GCA_012963185.1. The sequence continues at coordinate 3,074 of DTWD01000217.1, read as the reverse complement.
CCCCATGGGGCCGGATTAGCGCAATTGATCTCAACAAGGGCGAACTCCTCTGGCAAGTTGCCCATGGTGAAACCGCGGATAATATTCGAAACCACCGTTTGCTCGAAGGTGTGGATGTCCCACGTACCGGGCGACCTGGACGTGTCGGAACACTCATAACGAAAACACTCGTCATTGCTGGTGACGGTGGGGCGTTCACGAACGACGAAGGTGTGCAGGGTGCGATGCTCCGCGCCTACGACAAGATGACTGGGCAGGAACTAGGTGCTGTCTATATTCCGCAGATGCAAACCGGCTCGCCCATGACCTACATGATTGATGGCAAGCAACACATAGCCGTCGCCGTAAGCGGTGGCGGCTATGGAGGCGAACTCGTCGTATTCCGGCTACCATGATCATCGGTGTTCCTAAAGAGTCATACCCTGGCGAACGTCGGGTCGCTTTGGTCCCTACCATCATTCCGTTATTGACCAAGGCGTCACTCGAGATATTAATTGAACCCTCAGCAGGTAAATCTGCTGGGTTTCCAGATCATGCGTACGTCGAAAAAGGCGCCCGCATTGCAAACTCCAGAGAACAACTGTTTTCTGACGTCGACATCCTGCTCCAAGTACGCAGCCCCGGTGCAGCCGGAGATGCCGGGCGGGCCGATCTTGAAACGCTGAGAGCAGACCATACGATCATTGGATTTTCTGAACCACTTGGCGAACCTAAAACAGCAGAGATCGTGGCGGCCAAAGGCATTCGGTCATTCTCGATGGAACTGATTCCACGTATTACCCGAGCACAGAGCATGGATGCTCTGTCCTCAATGGCAACAATTGCCGGGTATAAAGCGGTGCTTCTTGCTGCTGAGACCTTGCCACGCATGTTTCCGATGATGATGACGGCCGCCGGCACAATCACCCCAGCGCGAGTCTTTGTCGTTGGTGCCGGCGTCGCAGGTCTCCAGGCCATTGCCTCGGCCCGTCGCCTTGGAGCCCGCGTCGAAGCGTATGACGTCCGGCCGGCCGTACAAGAACAAGTCGAGAGCCTCGGAGCAAGCTTCGTTGAACTCCCTCTTGATACAAGTGAATCAGAAGATGCGGGTGGTTACGCTAAAGCACAGGACGAATCGTTTCTTGAGCGACAGCGCGAAATGATGACCCGCGTTGTTGCCAACAGTGACGTTGTCATCACAACAGCACTCATTCCTGGCAAAACTGCACCTGTCTTGGTCACCAAAGACATGGTCGCCGGAATGAAACCTGGCGCTGTTGTCGTCGACCTTGCCGCAGAACGAGGAGGTAACTGCGAAGTAACGAGAGCCGACGAAGTCGTCGTCAGCAATGGCGTCACCATCCTCGGGCCGTCCAACCTTCCTGCAACCGTGCCGTATCATGCGTCCCAGATGTATGCAAAAAACATCTCGACACTGTTGTTGCACTTAATCAAAGACAGCACTCTGCTACTCGATCTCGACGAAGAAATCACAGCGGGCACCTTGGTATCGCACAACGGTGAAGTCATACATCCACGCGTGAAGGCACTTTTGGAGTCCGCGTCTTAAAGGTCTATGGATACTTTCATACCACTATTAACAATTTTCATGCTCGCCGTCTTTGTCGGCTTTGAAATTATTACAAAGGTTCCGCCATTGCTTCATACCCCGCTGATGTCGGGAAGTAACGCGATCTCTGGAATTACCATCATTGGTGCGATGCTTTCTGTTTCATCGTCAAACCAAACGACCATGATCCTTGGGTTTTTAGCGCTGGTCATCGCAACTATTAACGTCGTTGGTGGTTTCTTGGTAACCCATCGAATGCTCGACATGTTTAAGAAGAAGGATTAGTGGACACCGTCCTGATCGACCTTACCTACCTTGTTGCATCGGTGCTGTTTATTCTTGGTATTCGCGGATTGACTCACCCACGGACTGCCGTGCGCGGAAATCTCTTTGGTGCCGGCGGAATGCTGCTTGCCGTCGTGGCGACGTTACTTGACCAACAGATCTTTGGCGCAGGACCGGAAGCGTTCGCCTGGATCCTTGGTGGTGTGGTGCTTGGAGCTACCATTGGAGCCACCTTCGCACTAAAGATCAAACTCACGGCAATACCGGAAATGGTTGCGTTGCTAAATGCCTTCGGTGGCGGCGCCTCCGCACTTGTCGCCGGAGCCGTGCTTGTAGGCGACACGAATCCCTCCACGCAAACCGCCATTGCCACGGTGGCATCCGGCATTATCGGTTCCGTTACGTTCTGGGGAAGCCTGGTTGCTTTCGACAAACTCCGTGGCCTGCTCTTACCTGACCGGCCAGTAATATTTCCCGCCCAACAAATACTCAATGCCCTTTTAGGAATCACTGCTCTCGGCCTGGGTGTCATGGTCGTGAGCACGCCGGCTAACACCGAGTTCTATGTTGGTGTGGTCGTTGTTGCTTCTCTGCTTGGCGTTCTTCTGACCATTCCGATCGGCGGAGCCGATATGCCGGTGGCCATCGCCCTGCTTAACTCGTACTCGGGCCTAGCAGCCGCGTCGACAGGATTCGTTCTGAGTAACAACATCTTGATCATCACAGGTTCACTAGTCGGTGCTTCTGGAATCATCCTGACGATGATCATGTGTAAAGCGATGAATCGGTCATTGATAAATGTTCTCGTTGGAGCCATCGCCGAAAGCGGTGGGGCGAGGTCAAACGCCGACGAGGTGTATGCTGGCCGCGTCAAAAGCACCTCAGCCGAGGAAGTCGCGATGTTACTTGATGGCGTTCGTCGTGTCGTCATCGTGCCAGGCTATGGACTCGCCGTCTCACAAGCTCAGCATCAAGTACGTGACCTCGCCATGTTTCTTGAGTCACAAGGAGCGGAGGTGGAGTATGCCATTCACCCTGTAGCTGGCCGAATGCCCGGACACATGAACGTTCTCCTGGCTGAAGCTGACGTCGAATACGACAAGCTCAAAGAAATGGACGAGATTAATCCATCCTTTGAACAGACAGACGTCAGTATCGTGATCGGCGCAAATGACATCGTGAATCCTGATGCCCGCAACGACCCGTCCAGTCCTATTGCCGGCATGCCGATTCTCAACGT
>DTWD01000216.1 GCA_012963185.1 Acidobacteriota bacterium | reverse complement strand
GACACATGAGCCAACAGGATCGATATCGCGCTCGTGAGAATGAACCGCAACCTTCGACCGGTCGCCAGCTTCCCTTACCGCACCGCGGATTGACACGGTGCCGTCATAAATTTCTGGCACTTCTTGTTCGAACATCTTGACCAACAGAGCTGGGTCTGTTCTCGATAGAATGATCTGCTGCCCTTTGGTCTCTTTTGTGACGTCGACGATCACCGCACGGATACGATCACCAGTGGTGTAATTCTCCGCTCGCGATTGATCTCTTCGTCGTAATATCGCCTCGACACGTCCCATTTCAACAACGATGTCACCGTTTTCGAAGCGTTTGACGATGCCATTAATGACCTCACCGACACGTTCAATGTATTCGTCGTACACATTGTCCCGCTCTGCTTCTCGAACTTTTTGAAAGATAACTTGCTTTGCCGTTTGCGCCGCAATGCGACCTAAAACATCGGTGGGTTTGGGAAACTCGATTTCCATGTCGACTTCGGCTTCGTCTCCATAGAGTTCTTGTGCTTCAGTCAGTGAGATTTCCGTCAGCGGGTCTGTGACTTCTTCGACAATCTGGCGTACCGAGAACAACTCGACTTGACCAGTGTCATGGTTGAATTTTGTGCGTAAGTTTTCGGTTGACTTGTAAAACTTACGTGACGCAGTGAGCACCGCATCTTCGATTGCGGTGATAACAACATCCGGCTCGATACCTTTTTCTTTTGCGAGCGTTTCGATAGTTTGTTGCAGCGGGTTGCTCATTGCCGTGCTTTCTACGCGGCCAGGTCACTGTTCGACCGCCGTCATCATAATTCGACTTCTAGGTTCGCTCGCGTCACGATCGACCAAGGGATACGTTGAACGCTGCGTCCATTTTCAACAACAATATGATGTAAAGTTTCGTTGTTACTCTCTGTAGAGGTCTCTTCGACGCCTACGATACGACCAGACAAGTGCATCTGACCGTCGACTGCTTCAGCTACTACAAATTTTGCGAGTCTTCCCAAGAACCGGCGGCAATCTCCAACGTGTCGCAGTGGTCGATCGAGACCAGGGGACGACACTTCTAGAGTGTATGCGTGCTCAAATGAAAATTCTGCATCGAGTACGGCACTGACGTCAGTGCTAACCCGTTGACAATTCTCAACCGTAACGGCTTCCGAACTGTTAGTTTCCGTCGTCATGTTCGATTGCGCTGCTTTGTCAATAAAAATCCTCAACACCCAGCCTATTGATTCGCGTCGAAGCTGAACATCGAAAATCTCCAGTCCAAAATCACGAGCTACCCGGTCAGCAATTGACCAGGCTTGAGCCAGCCGATCTTTACGGGTTGTCACGCCCAAAAAAGGTCCCTAAACGCAAAGAAGTGGGCAAAAACGCCCACTTCAGCAGGACTTGGTCACACTTACAGGCAATAGTCTATCACGACGTAAAAAGCTGCAGCAATCGGGCGCTACGCCGTTTAACATCGAACGACGATAGGCTTACGGCGTTAATCGATAGAGCATCCTTGGGAATGGGATTGTTTCTCGGACATGTTCAAGGCCACAAATCCAGGAAACTACCCGCTCAAGGCCCATACCAAAGCCTGCATGAGGAACGCTGCCGTATCTCCTAAGGTCGAGATACCATTCGAATGCCTCTTGGGGGAGTTCATGAGTGCGAATACGCTCGAGAAGCACGTCGTAGTCGTCGAGTCTCGCACCACCTCCAATGATTTCTCCATATCCTTCTGGCGCGAGTACGTCTACTGACAAAGACAGTTCGGGGTGGTCTGGGTCCGATTTCATATAGAAAGCTTTAATGGCACTTGGAAATTTTTGTACAGCGACTGGACGGTCAAAGTGGTCGGCAATCACTGTTTCATCAGGCCCGCCGAAGTCACTACCCCTTTCGAACTCCAGGCCATTTTCGTTCAGGATATTGGCGGCCTCATCATAGGTGATCCGAGGAAAGGGTGTTTGTACACGTTCAAGGACAGCGGTATCGCGTTCTAGAAAAGAGAGTTCAGTTGATCGGCGGTCTAAAACACGAGCGACAACAGCGACCACAAGGTTTTCAGCGAGGTCAGTGGCGTCCTCTAGTGTTGCGTGCGCCATTTCCGGTTCGACCATCCAGAATTCCGTCAAGTGTCTACGGGTTTTGGATTTCTCTGCACGAAATGTAGGGCCAAACGAGTAGACCTTGCCCAGCGCCATGGCGGTAGCTTCATTGTAGAGTTGACCGCTTTGGGTCAAGAATGCCGTTCGGTCATCGAAGTATTGAACAGGGAACAGCGTTGTTGTACCTTCGCAGGCGGCGGGCGTAAAAATCGGAGTGTCAGCCAAAATAAAACCACGACTGTTAAAGAAATCACGGATAGCACTAATGACCTCGTGGCGTATACGCAGTATCGATGCTTGGCGTTGGCTACGAATCCACAGATGCCTCCTGTCTAGTAAGTAATCGACGCCGTGTTCTTTTGGTGTGATCGGATAGTCGTGGGATTCACCCACAACATTAAGTTGACAGACGTCCAGTTCATATCCGCTAGGTGCGCGAGTGTCCTCGCGGACTACACCCTCGACGATTAAAGATGTTTCTTGTCCGAGGTGGTTGGTCGCACTGAACGTTTCGTCATCAACGGTCGCTTTCGACATTACGGCTTGGATGAGACCGGTGCCATCTCGGAGCGTAAGAAAATGGATTTGTCCACTTGAGCGACGGCGATAGAGCCACCCGAAAAGCGTGACTGTTTTACCGACGTACCGATCGATTTCGCTAATAATAATTGCCATGACCGGCGTAGGTTACTACGATGGAGTCAACTCCGGAACTAGTGTAGACAACGTTTTGTAGAGGTGCTGGTAACGAGGCTCTTCAGAAAGTGTTTTTTGCAGGTACTTGAGCGTTAATGGGATCGCCTCTGAAT
>DTWD01000215.1 GCA_012963185.1 Acidobacteriota bacterium | reverse complement strand
CGCCAGGCTGGACCTCACGCGCGCGATGTGACAACTCTAGAGAAAATTCGGCATGAACTGGCGCTGCCACACCAAAAACAACCGCGACTAGCCACGCCTTCATCACGAGAGAGTTGGCCCACCAAACAGAGTAATATCGAACACACGGGCCATGATGATCAGTGCAGTTAACCCACTGAAGACCACAAAACTCGTCCAGGCAAATGCCCGCACTGCGGGAGATGGATAAAACACCGGATCAGTTTTCGGAATCACTGTTACGCAATAGTAAATATTCAGAAAGAAAATTACTGGCGCGACGAAAAATGCCAGCGCGGATGCAATAAGGACTAAGAAAACAGGACGTGGCAAACCAGCGATAATCGCCACTGACGCGACGAGTGAATAAAACATCGTCATCCGGTAAATATTGAATTCTGAGTACCAACGTCCACGATGTTCTTGCGTTATCTCATCTCGCGCAATGCCACTCAAAGCAGCAGTCTTCCGAAAAAGATTTCGACAGCACGCACCAACAACACGCGGCCATCCATCAAAATAATTAAACGCCGTTGAAAATGTCGCAGCAAAAGCCCCGACAAAAAAAACGATCATCATCGCCGGACCAACACTGTCATTGAAAATTGAGCCAATTTCTCCAATCACTGCACGACCATCGACTTCACTTGGATACATCCAAACGGCAGCCAGCAAGAGAAAAATACAGGCAAGGGAAAATGACACCACATGTCCAAACCCGAAATCGAGTTCACCGATGCGAAACCACCGACGACAATACTCACGCGCATGCGAAGGCAGCCTCTCCATATCAACGGCCAAATCTTCTTTAGTAGATGACATCGGATCAAATTTCGGAGCAAGTCCTCTCTGTTCAAGTGCCTCTCGAATACGGCCCATCCCGGCTTTCTTTGCTTTACCCCATTCTGAAGCTTGCAGCGACACGTCGATTCCTGTCGGCAACAACCCAAGAAAAGCCGCAATGACGAGCCATGAACCTCCAGGAATCTCAAATTGAACAAAGTGAGTAAATGCTGACAACGGCGCAGGTTGGACAAAATACACGCCGACGGTCGACACAAACAACAGACCAGCGAGAAATTTTGTAACCGTTTCCATCACGGCGTAGCGACCGAGCAAAATAAACAGCACCGCAGCGACCCCAAGGATCGCTCCGTACACTCCAAGAGGGAGGTCAATACCCAAATAAATATTCGCAAAGGCGTAGCAAACTGCTGCGGCCGCTATAAGCCGACCAGCCTGGCCCAGTGCGCACTGAATAAAGGTGGTAATAAGGACGTACCAAAGAGGCCACTTGCCCGGTGCCGTCGAGTAGGCATCCAACATGCTCCGACCGGTGGCGTTCGTAAACCTAAACGCCATTTCGAAGCCGTAGTACTTGAAGATATATGCAACCGGAATGCACCACAGTAATGCATATTCGAATCGGCCACCTGCCGCTGGCGCAGTAAGAAGATGAGACGTGCCAATGCCCGTCATCATCAACAACATGCCAGGTCCAAAACTACGCAACAAACCCCGCGGACTAATATCAGGAAGCGGTAGTTGATTCAGTGGTTCAGAGGAATCGTCAACTCGAACGTCGGCCATAGCCGCAATCCTACCAGAGGACAAACCTAAAGAAACTACGGAATTTAAAGAACGTTAGCTCGACGCATTGCTCTGATAATCGGACTGGAACAAAACCTTCCCGACGAAAAACGGACCCATCTGCTGGATAAATTCAGACGTTTGCCGTGTCGCACGCATATCCTTTACAAGCTTCGACAATGGATACAGTTCAGGTCCAATAAGACCAATTACAAATTCATTGTCGTCCCGATCCAGACCGTGGCACTCAAGGCGGACGTCAGCGGCGTAGCCAGCCTCCCCATAACGCCGACCGAGCATCCCATGCTCCATGAGAATCTTGCCCTGCTCAGCACGTGGCAACTGGTTGAAAGCACCTTTTCGACGCAGCGGATACCAAACCGCCCACGGATGATCTGGGTGAAGGACATTCCGTGGCACTTTCTGAAGCAAAAAATCGTCAAGGTCAGCCTCGCGACCAGACGAATATGTGCGCCCAATCATCGTCAAATCAGGGCGAGGGGTAAGGGCCGTAAAAGAAGCGCCAAGTAACAAAGCACGGCCAGCCTCAGCAAATCGCGCAGGATCTTCACTCATCAACAACACCCCAACACCACGGGGATCGTTCAGATCGGCATAAACAACTACATCGAGACCACTACCGCGAACCTCATTAACAACCGCGTCGATGGACAAGCAATCGGTAAAAACATGGAGTTGAACAAACAACCGCCGTGTCGATGTTTGTGGTTCACCCCGTACTGGAGCACCGTGCTCACGCAAGTCAGGGGCAGTGTTATCCGAACCGTCCGGTCGGCCACTCGCCGGCCGCCCGGTTTTCGCCGCTTCCGTCATGGCGGGGATTCTATACCACTAAGGTTATGTCGCTCGCGCAAAACCTGTGGAAGTGCCAACCTAGAATTTCGACCAGGCAGTCTGCATTACGATAGCGACGTGTACCGGCCACCAGAACATATAGCGACCGCGGAACCGAAGAGTCCGTCGACACTGATATTGATTGGTGGGGGATCTGGCGTGGGAAAGACCAGCATTACTAAGAGGCTAAGCACTGCACTCGGACCGACCTTGACCACGGTTGTCCCTCTAGATGCCTACTATCGAGACCGTAGTCATATGCGACAAGACGACCCACTAGCAGAAAACTTTGACTCGCCGGATGCCCTCGATCATCAATTACTCGACGCACACATCCGCTCACTCTTGACTGGAGAGTCCATCGAACGACCCAGATATAACTATCAAACCCACCGACGAGAAAAAGAACGACAACCGGTATCACCAAGACAATACTTAGTAATTGAAGGTTTATTCGCGCTTTATTGGCCAGCACTCCGGGCACAATCAGACGTTGCCGCTTTCGTCACAATAAGCAGTGAACTCGCACTAACTCGACGTATTCAAAGAGACACCCAAGAACGGGGTGGCAGCGAAACATTAATTAGGACACAGTGGGAAAATACCGTCTGGCCAATGTACCTAACCTACGTAGAACCAACGCGTCAGTTTGCCGACCTCGTCATTGATGGAACGAATTCAATTGAGAACTCGGTAGAAACACTCGTACGCTATCTCACAACATCGCACGACTAATCGCTGCAAGCAGACCGGCCAGCCATCTCATTCGCCTCAACAATCTTTAGCAGTCTCTTCCCGTTCAAACGCAGCAGCAAGTTGCCCGACCGCTTCAAACATCAGCACTTCTCTATTCTCGTCTCGAGGAACGGGAACTTGCACAAACCATTCCGCGACAGCGACAACGCGATTCTTCGACACAACGGGAATAGCGCAGAGAGACCGGACGTGACCAAGTGCAGTCCGTCGAGCGTCAGATAAGCGGGGATCCACAGTAAGGTTTCCAACCCAAACCGGGAAACGAGAGGAACAGGCCTGACGCATCACATCGTCAGGAACGTCAGCGCAAGCATCGATGCCTCGTGACACATCAGCCGACCATACAACGTCCTCCGATTGAAACCACAGACCCGTCGAGGCAAACGCATCCTCGCGCACTGAGACAGCGAGATACACCGTGCCAGCGTGCCACCCTCCCCATCGACCCACCAGTTCTAACATTTCTCGACACGCCTCATGAAACGACTCAGACGATCGACCGATCGTAATTGCTCCACGCAACATTTCCAGACTTGCATATTGCTCAGCTGCACGGATATCACGTGTCGTGTCTACTACAGCAGCAGTATGGTTTGTGGTCACGTCGGTGTACATCAATAGCGTCTCGCCTCCGACTGTTGAGCCGGTTCGCACGTCAATCCACCGGCCATCTGGTGTACGGAAAATCTGTTGCGATGACTGTCCGACGCGGTCGATCCATTCGCGTACCCAGTTGTCCATTTCAGCTTCGCCAACAAGAAAGACGGCGCGGGACGCAGTGAAACGTACAAGATCCTCAAACTCAAGACCTTGGTTTAATGTCACGGTGGGGTAAAATTCTTGAAATCGATCATTTAAGCGGGTCAGCCGTCCTGATTGATCCCAAAACGAAAAACCCGACTCGGTTCTATCGAGAACAGTACTCAACCGGTGCCGCGACACCGCCTCGCGGTGACTTGAGAGTCGTAGACGCCACAGGACACCAGCCACAAATAGGGCCAATAGCAGCACGGTGACGAGTAAAATCATCACTCAATCCTAGCAGCCTAGCAGTGAGCACCTGTCCGTTTCAGTGGGTTGACAGAATCACAACACAAACGTAACGTAAGCTTCTGGCGACCATAGCAATATGCGAACTCTGTCTTTAGGCGTGGTCTGTGCTGGCATCGTTACCATGAATGGGTTTAATGTGACGGCCCTAGAGGCACATGCAGGCTCCCAACTACAAGAAATAAATAGCCTTCCCGGTTCTCTAGACCGCATCAGAAAGCAACTCGACCGCATTACAGAATCCGGAGAAAAAAAAGACCTTTTACGCCTGGACTATTTCATCGATGTCTACGGTCAACTTCCTGAAATAAACATCGCGGAGGGTTTCAGACTTGACAGTGGTCCGGTCCGGTTCAGCGTACCATCGACCTCAGAATTACTAAACGCAAGCACTCCTCAACACTATCAACGGCGTTTCGGAGTGGGCTTCAGCGTCCCCCGTTAAAAGCATTTCTCAAATCTCCTCGGCCGTAGTCCAGTGATGTATCGGAACCGATATCAGTAGATACTGCTTTCGAAGCTCTATGACGTACCTCGAATACTCGTGTTTTGGAATCTCACCATTAACCTGGCGATGGCGGAGTTTCCGTAGTTCAAAACGATACAGGTCGCTGACAAACTCGTGAACCAACTCCGGTGGTGTCGTTAGCTTCGGCCTAACGCCATGAGCGGACAGTGCCTCGTATACAGCCGGTCGATAGTGATAAATTGCCACTCAATCTCATCGCTTAAATTGGCCACCCTAATCAAATAAAACGACTTACGTAGTCTCAGAGTCAGCGGTGTACGAACCAAACCATGAGGTCGCACCGCGTAGTGCCTCATTCACGTTGCCAATGTTCTTCACACCGTCAGTTTGCAACCAGCTACGGAACGCTTCCCCACCTTTTTCGGCATAAATGGGTATCCCCTCTTTCCATGTAGCTCGACCACACAACACACCTGCAAATTCGACACCAGATTCACCCGCAAGTTCGAGTGATTCCGTAAATTCAGCATTGCTGACACCGGCCGAAAGATAGATGAATGGCTTCTGAGCCACTTCTGCCGTCTTCCGAAACAATCCGAGCGCTTCATCTCTGGTGTACGCCTTCGCACCCTGATAACTAGCAGTTCCTTCGACAAACTTCATGTTGATAGGAATCTCAACCTTCATCACATCGACGCCGTAACGATCTTTTGAAAACTCTGCCATGCTCCCAGCAACGACGTCCGGCTTTTTCGATGCAAACTCGATTCCTTTCTCGTCACCACCCTCGGCATCGTAACCAATAAACTCGAGAAAGAAAGGGATGTCATTAGCACGACACTCATCGCCAATACGTTCGATAAATGCGTGCTTCTCTTCATTGACGGCGGTCACATCGTGGGGTGTGTAATAGATAAGTACTTTGATGCAATCGGCCCCCACAGTTTTCAGACGCTGCACCGACCAGTGCGGAAGTAAATCAGGTAATCGCCCTGGTCGAGTATTGTCGTACCCACTCTCCTCATACGCCAACAACAAGCCAGCATTAGAGGACCGTTTCCTCGACGGCTCAATACCCCACTGAGGGTCGAGCAAAATTGCTGAAGCATGGGGCGTTAAGACTTCGGTAACGATCGCCTTAAACTCCTCCATCATTGCGTCGGTGGCCCCCCCCTCCTTCGCTGCACCTAGTGCTTTCTTTAGTGAACCACGTTGGTCCATCGCGGCCGCAGCAATCGTTCCTGCCTCTGTCGAAACCGCTTTCATTCCGGTAAATTTTCCTGACGTAATCATCAAAGTCTCTACTCCTCCATGCGGGTAGTGGTCGGGAAACGGGACTGCACAGTTTAGCGCGTCATTTCAAAATGAACCACTGCCAAGATTGTGGTGGAACGTGGTACCCTGCTTTCTAATAATGACTCTCGGCCCAAAGCCGAAAGGATCCTACCTGCATAGCCGTGCATGGCTTATCGCTGTGGTAGGCCTCTTCTTGATCGTCGCCTCCGCAGCCCCCTCCGCCCAGGGCGATGCTTTTCACGAGCTAAGACTACCAGCGGCTACCCATTCTGATGTTCTAAGCCTGATGAACAACGGGACGCCCAGTGAGGCACTTCAACTTCTTCACCAAGAACTGCAAAACGACGCCGCGCCGGCACTGGAGAGCCTGATACTCCGTGCCACTTTGAATCGGCAGGTAGGTCTGTCGTCAAATGCTGAGCAGGATTGGCGGGCGATCATCGACCAGGCTGTATTCATGCGCACGTTTGCACGACGACAATTAGTGACGAGCCTTATGAATCGAGGGGCCCCTGAGCAGGCAGAGGACATTCTTGACGGCCTCTTAAATGCTGACCCGGTTCGACATCGAGACTTACTTTTAGATTTAGCAGACGCGTATTTTAAAAATAACAGATTTGATCGTTCCGCTGCAACATATCGTCGTGTACTAGCGTCGACGTCCCTCGGTCCTGCAGCCGACTCTGCTCGACTCGG
>DTWD01000214.1 GCA_012963185.1 Acidobacteriota bacterium | reverse complement strand
TCTGCGGTGGCGACTGATTCGAATGGGCAGGTCTTTGTCTTTCATCGTGGTGACATGGCTGACCCGATTGTGGTGTTTAACGCGGAGGGTACTTACGTGCGCTCGTTTGGCCGAGACTTCGACTTCGGGAATGAGCACGGTCTTCGGATCGATCGTCATGACAACGTTTGGGTCACAGATAACGGGAACCATCGGGTCATGAAGCTTACGAATGATGGTGAACTGTTAATGACACTCGGTATTAAAGGGCAGGCGGGTACGACGGACGACACGTTCGATCGTCCTGCTGACATCGCCTTTGGCCCTAATGACGAACTCTATGTGGCCGATGGGTATGGTAATAACCGTGTCGTGAAATATGACGCGGAGGGAAATTTCGTCACGACATGGGGGGTGCCAGGGTCGGCACCGGGCGAGTTCGACTTGGTCCACTCGGTAGCAGTGGATTCGCAAGGCCGTGTGTATGCGAGTGATCGGGAGAACAATCGTATCCAGATCTTCGATGAAAATGGTGAGCTGTTAAACATGTGGACGCACCTTGGGGCGACGCAGAATATTTTTATCACGCCTGACGATCAGGTGTGGGTGATTACCCATCGAGACAACGTTGAGAACATCACCTATGACACACTCGCCGGTCGGATCATGAACGTCGACATTGATAGTGGTGAGATCATCGGTGCGATGGAAAGTCCTGGCCATTGGTTGGATGTCGCTGAAGGCGGCGACATTTTTATTGGTAGTCTCACCGGCAACGTCTTTCGATGGTACAAGGGGTGGATGGCGACGGAAGAAGCGGCACAGGCTGAACGGCCGTAAGCTATCTAGATGATATTGATTTAGGGGCCGAGACCTTGATGGGGTCTCGGCCCTTTTTTTGATGGCATCTTCACTGCTGGGTAACCACCCTGACAATCTCGAAACAAATGGATCAAGCACCACGGGTTAACGCGTTTAGACTGATGACGGTTGTATGTGTCGGAGCTGTGCTCTGGCTGGTGCCAGTTCCGGCTGGTGTGGATCCGAGGGGATGGCATCTGCTGGCCGTCTTCGTGGCGACGGTATTGGGCATTATTCTTCGTCCGATGCCGATGGGGGCGACCGCATTCGTTGCGGTGGCGTTTGCGGTAGTCTCGGGGACGTTGACGATTGCGGAGGCGACCGCAGGCTTTGGGAGTACGGTCGTCTGGTTGGTGGTCGCTGCATTTTTCATTGCGACGGCGTTTGTGAAAACGGGGTTGGGTGTTCGGATTGCCTACCATTTCATGCGTCTCTTAGGAAAGAGCAGCTTGGGGCTCGCCTATGGGATTGTTGCGACAGACCTTGTGTTGGCACCGGCAATACCGAGTAACACGGCACGCGGTGGCGGTGTGATCTATCCGGTACTCAAGTCACTCTGCCTGTCGCTCGGTAGTGATAGCGCGCAGGGCACACAGCGCCGCATTGCTGGATTTTTGACATTTACGGCTTACCAGAGTGTGGTGGTCACCAGTGCGATGTTTCTGACGGCGATGGCGGCAAATCCGCTTGTCGCAGAGTTGGCTGGTCAGCAAGGTATTGAGATTACGTGGGTACGCTGGGCGGTCGCTGCGAGTGTTCCAGGCTTGCTGAGTCTGCTAATCGTGCCGTTTCTGATTTATCGACTCTATCCGCCGGAGATCACCCAAACTCCAGAAGCGCCCGCGTTAGCTCAGCAGCGGTTGCAAGAGATGGGATCGATGTGTCGTGACGAGAAGATCCTACTGACGGTGTTTGTTCTGCTGTTAACACTTTGGATTGTGGGTGGGGAGGTCGGAATTAGCGCAACCACCACAGCGATAGCTGGCGTCGCGGCCATGCTGGCGAGCGGGGCACTGGCGTGGGACGACATTCTTGAAGAACGCCGAGGGTGGGATACATTGATTTGGTTTGCGGTACTTGTGATGATGGCGAGTCAGTTAGGACAGCTCGGTCTGCTGGATTGGTTTACAGAGCAGGTGTCGAGTCTGCTGGGCGACAGCCATTGGCTGGTGGCGTTTCTAAGTTTGAGTCTGATCTATTTTTATTCGCATTATTTATTTGCTTCGAACACGGCGCATGTCAGCGCAATGTATGCGCCGTTCCTGGCTCTTGCTCTGGCGGTCGGGACGCCGCCGTTATTGGCCGCCCTACTACTGGGGTTTTTTAGTAATTTGTTTGCGTCAATGACGCATTACGGCACTGCGGCTGCCCCAATTCTCTTTGGGTCAGGCAACGTTGATATTGGCACCTGGTGGAAACTGGGTGCCATTATCAGCGTCGTCAATATCAGTATTTGGTTGGGAGTCGGGAGCCTGTGGTGGAGTTTGCTGGGTCTTTGGTGATCAGGGCAGTGCATAGGCGACGAGTGAACCAGGGAAGTCAGTCTGCACACTGCCAATCTGTACGACGATGTAATGCTTGCCGTCGTGCATGTAAGTCATCATGCCGTACTGGCCAGGAGCGGGGAGTTCCACGGTTCCAAGAATTTCTCCCGTGAATTTGTCACGCCCATGAAGTTCCAAGGGTGCGTCTGGCACAAATTGGCCTGTACCTTGACTCAACGAACGAGTCTGGACCAGTAGGTTTCCTGTAACCATTTGAATAGACCAACCAGCGCCTCCAGCGTTGGGAATGTCGATATCAGCCAGGAGCGGGTTATTCCGGATAACTTCAGCGGTTGCACCGACGGGTAATGACCATGACTTCTCACCAGTGTTCATTTGGTAAGCAGTGAGCTGATTGTCCATTGGTTTGAAGAGTCGGATTCCATCAAGCCTAGGTAGACCCGTGACCGAAACAAACGATTCTTGCGCGGCTGTCGGTTGTCGAAACCCACCGGGCAGCCATGCAGCGACTGTTGTGCCGGTGGTTGGCGTGTCGTTTGGAGTGGCCCCCGTGTCACTCGGGACGGCATAGTTCGGGTCATCTTCATCGATACCGTTTGTTGGGGCCATAAAACTCGGCGCGAAGCAGTTTCGGCGATGTGACGCGAACATCAATCCGGTACTTGGGTCGGCGACAGGTGGATGCGGAATGATGTTGCCTCCACCGATGCAGCCAACATTGTTGTAGTAGTCGTTTTCGTGATTTTCTGGCAGTGCGGGCACATAGAGTCCACCAACTCGGTAGTGCTCTAAGATCTCAAGAGCCCGTTGCCTGAGTTCGGGTGTGTAGTCAACAACGAATTCTTCCGTCAGACCATTAGTAACAATCGGGTCGACCGGCTCTGGTCGTGTGGGGAAGGGCTGCCTGGCCGCAGTGTAGTTCCCAGGCACTTGTGTCTGAAAGACGTCACGATCTTCAATAGGCCAGATTGGTTCGCCCGTTTCTCGATTGAACGCGAAAACGAGGCCTTGCTTGGTGTTTTGGATGAGTGCCGGAATCTGCTGTCCATCAACCGTCAAGTCCATCAGCATCGGTGGGGTTGGGAGGTCATAGTTCCACTGGTCACTGCGATGAATTTGGTAGTGCCAGCGTCGTTCTCCGGTCTGAACATCCAAGGCCAGGATGCAGCCTCCAAATAAATTGTCGCCTGGTCGATGCCCCGCGTAACTCTGGACGGTGGACGCGTTGGTTACGATGTACACGAGGCCTAGCTCGGGGTCAGCCGATGCCGGTGCCCATGAAGACATGTCCCCTGACCATTGCCACGCGTCGTTGTGCCATGTTTCGTGACCAACCTCGCCAGGTCGCGGGATGACATGAAATTTCCACAGAAAATTACCGGTGGCCGCGTCAAAGCCCATAATGTCGCCCGGTACGTTTTCAATACGAGTTTGTCCGTAGCTCGGTTGATGGCCGACGAGAACCACAACGACACCGTTGACGACGATGGGTGGGGCTGAACTTGTGACCATGCCGAGTTCCCTCGGGATCCCATAATTCGGATCGTATGACGGACCACGGTCGACCCAACGCCCCCAGTCAGAGACGAGAGGTGGAATGAGGTCGTTGACACCCGTGTCACCAAATCCATCTAATGGTACGGTAGCGCCCCAGTTTTCCAAGGGATATCCGGTCTTGGCATCAAGAGCCCACAAGAAGAACGCGGGACTCGTAATGTAGATCACTCCGCGGCCGTTCACCTCGGCATAGGCCACGCCCTTACCGTACGCCTGGCGAGGTGACCGAAGTTGGCGAATGGTTTCCGGTTCGCGAAACGTCCAAAGAGTTTCGCCTGTTGCCGGGTCAATGGCGACCACCTGTCGACGCGTACTGGCAACCGTATAGAGGATGCCGTCCGCATAGATCGGCGTGGAACGCGAAAAGTAGTCGATGTTCGGTCCGAAATTGTCGCTTCGCCAGATCCATTGCACCTCGAGATCATCAAAATTGCTTCCATTGATTTGATCGAGGCTTGAGGAACGCGTGTGTCCCGCGTCTCCTCCAAGATAGCGCCACTCACCGTTTTCAGTGCCCGGTAGGCGCTGAGCGAATGTTGTCGACGCTGTCAGGAGGCCAACGGCAGCGAATAAAAGGGTGAGGCTTTGCAATTTGAAGTGTCTGAAATCACTGGTCATCATTGGCTTTCCTTACATCCTGAAACTCATTCGTTGTTTAGCCTACAGTGCTTTCAGGCTCTTGGAAATTAGTTTTTGGTATAAAGAACTTGAGGACAGGGAGCGTCGGTGATTCGGTGTTAATACTTGATGAATAGATGAGATTTAGTCATATTACGCGCCGTAACAAAATTGACTACGGCTTACCATCACGATTTCTTCCACAGTACATTCGTAACCAGCATAATCATCGGGCAATAGTAAGAACCAGTTACGTGCTAATGGTGAAGATTGAGGTAATAGAGAGTGAATACATCCCCGCGTGCCCGAGAGGCGATTGCGTTGGCGTCTGATCTCATGGGTGGGACGGTAGTGAGTCCGGCCATTACAACGAAGACGCACGGAGTTGGTACTACTGTGTATTTGAATCCGGACGGCTCAGGTCCCATCGTATTTTTGTATGCGGATAAATTCGATAAGGCCAGCGAGGGAGGGCGGGCGTCTGGTTTTCCTGGAGGCGCCGGTATACCGCTCACTGGTGGCAGGGTCAGCTTTAATAAATCAAATGGCTCACCAACCCGCGACAATTCAATTTATATCCATGAGATGGCACATCTCCTGGGGTTCATTCCTGGACACACCGCGAATCTCAATCTTGTACCGGGCCCGTCGATTATGGGACCGGATCCGGTCGTTGTGACCGATAAGGATCGCCTGCATGCGAAGATTTTGTACAAACGCCCAGTTGGCAACGTGAGTCCTGATACAGACCCATCAGGAACGACCATTGATTAGCCGGTCATCCCGGGGCGTCGGATTGATACTTATCTCGACATTTTGGTCAAGGTGTCACAAGATACACACGTGATTCAAAACCCGAAGATGTTTTCATAGTTACGAAGTATGGAGAGACGACCATGAAACGTACGATAGTCCTTGCTTTCATTTGTACTTTGTCGCTTGTCGCTGTTGTGGCTCAAGATACGCCAAAGGTGATCGAGGTCGAACAGCTTGAAGACAATTTGTTTGTACTGCGGGGTGAAGGCGGCGGCGGCAATACGGCTGTGTTCGTGACGACGGATGGTGTGGTCGTTGTTGATACGAAAAATCCAGAGTGGGGACAGCCGATTTTGGCCCAGATTAACCAGCTGACCAGTAACCCAGTGACGACGCTCATTAACACGCACAGTCATGGCGACCATGTCAGTGGAAATGTTGCGTTTTCAACCACGGTCGAATTTGTGGCGCATGAAGTGACAAAATCAAATATGGAAGTGATGAGACCGTACACGGGACGCACCGAACCCCCTGTGAACGTCTTTGCCGATACGAATGGTCATGGCCTTCCGACACGTACGTTCAGTGATACGTTGTCGATTGGCACTGGCTCTGATCAGGTGGACCTTTACCACTTTGGTCGTGCCCATACGGGTGGCGATGCCTGGGTGGTGTTTCCGGCGTTGCGCACCTTGCATGCTGGCGATGCGTTTCTCGGCAAGCGAGTACCGTTTCTTGATGCTGAAAACGGAGGGAGTGGAGTCGCGATTTCTGACACGGCACAAAAAGCGCATGACACGATTCGAAATGTCGACACGATCATTACCGGGCACAGCACTCAGATGGAGTGGAGCGACCTCAATGAATGGGCCGCTTTTAATCGTGATTTTTTGGCGATGGTACGACAGGGACGTGCCGCCGGAAGAAGTGTTGATGAAATCGCCGAGGCATGGACCATCCCGTCACAATATGCTGGTTATGACTCTCCCAATATCGAAGGCGTCAGGCGGAATATTCAGGTCATCGTTGATGAACTGGAAAATTAATGGCGCGTAACAATTACTGTCACTAGTTCGATCGTATCCAGTACATACAGCCGGGACCAGACCCATCACCCATAGCAATCTCGTGGATGACGGCGAGTGTGTTGAGATCGACGACGGCGACGCGGTCAGCCGCTCGTAATCCCAGGTAGGCATGGGTGCCATTCGGCGCAACAAGTACGGCGCCATCGCCAGTATCAGTCGAACCTACGCTAATTCGTTTAATTACATCGCGTGACGCTGCATCCAGGACGACCAATGAGGCGGCTTCCCCGTCAATGATTAGCACCCGACCATCCTCGGTAAACTTGAGGCGGTTCGCATCTCGCATGCCGAGGTCGAGCGTCTCGACGACTTGACGACTTTCCACGTCGATAATTGAGATGCCGCCATCGTTAAGAGTGGCGGTCCAGAGTTCCTGGCCGTCTGGGGACAGGTCAAGACCTTCCGGAAGTTCGCCTGGAACAGGGATAACCGTCAGCGTCGCTGCTGCTGGACCGGCGTCAATATTGTCGACTACCGTGATGGAATTGGACCGCGTGTTTGGCATGAACATGGTGTTCGTGGCCGCGTCATGCACCAGCATATGAGTGCCTTCCTGGCCGATGCCAAGAGTCCACTCAATTTCATCAGCGACCGGATCATAACGGCCAATAGACTTATATCCTTCGATGGTGAAATAGAGCTTACCGTCTGAAAAGACGACGTCATGAGTGCCGCTGCCATTGCCAGGATTGACGCGACGAATTTCTTGCTGTGCCGCGATGTCGATCACGGAAATTCCATCGACCATACTCGTTACAAACGCGTACCGACCGTCACTTGAGGCGGTGACCTCGTGCGGGTCTCTTCCGGTCTCTACGCGTCCCAAAACTATTCTATTTACCGGGTCGACGATGGCTAGTGCGCTGGCGTCTCTTAGTAAGACTAAGAGACGGTCCGACGGAGCTGTTTGGGCACCGGCACTGTTCAACCCGAAGGTCGCGGTGCAGACGAAGAGTAATAGAACCGCCCGCAGTGAGTTTGTGAGTCCAGTCATGTGTCTCCTCCGTCGTCATCTGGTAATAGATGCGTACCCATGAGTGCCGTGTGTCCAGCTTATCACTGGAATTTTGCATGGCGAGTGACAGAGTCCATCCTTCAAATTACCGAAATCAGGAATAAAACAACTTTCAGTTATATGCTACTGAATCCGCTATCTTTAGCAGGCTGATGTGATTCTCGTTTGTGCGGAAACATAGTGAAAAGGAT
>DTWD01000213.1 GCA_012963185.1 Acidobacteriota bacterium | reverse complement strand
TTGTTTTTACCGCTGCTGTAGCTGCGATGATTCGGCGATCGAGTGTGCGGGCTCTCATTCTGCTAGTAGGTGCTGTGACGAGCCTGGTCTTGTGCGTCGGACTCACACCAGGCGTCGCTCTCTCCTTCGTCTTTGCGTCACACCGTGTCGATCTGCTGCGCGTCGACCCGCTCAGTCAAGTCTTTGGCTTGATTTTTACACTGATTACGGCAATCGGATTCGTGTATGCGTTACACATACGCAGTCGAGGCGAACAGATTGCAACGGCACTCTATGCCGCCGGGGCACTCGGTGTTGTCTTCGCGGGTGATTGGATCACGCTATTTGTTAGTTGGGAATTCATGAGCCTGACATCGCTAATTGTGATCTGGTCGAGTGACCGCGAGCGAGCGCGTGCAGCCGGGTTTCGGTACCTGCTCGTGCATATCGCAGGAGGATCGTTACTATTTGTAGGACTGATGCTCCTGTCGTCAAGTAGTGCTGGGCTTGAAACCGTGGGCCTGCTTGAACCTGATATTGGACCAGCCTTCTGGTTGATTCTCGCTGGCATCTGTATCAATGCGGCGATACCGCCGGTCCATGCATGGCTCACGGATGCATATCCGGAAGCATCCGTGACTGGGATGGTATTCCTGAGTGCGTTCACGACAAAGACGGCCGTCTATGTTCTGATCCGGGTCTTTCCAGGCACGGAGGTGCTCGTGTGGCTAGGCGCTACGGCAGCCGTGTATGGCGCTTTCTATGCCGTCTTGGAAAATGACATCCGCCGGTTGTTGGCGTATCACATTGTCAGTCAAGTGGGCTACATGGTGGCCGGCGTTGGAATGGGATCGGCCCTTGCACTGAACGGTGCTGCGGCCCACGCGTTTTCACACGTGCTGTACAAAGCGCTTTTGATTATGAGCTTAGGCGCGGTGATTCAGATGACCGGCAAACGAAAGCTCACCGAGTTAGGGGGCGTGGGACGGTCGATGCCAATCGTTATCGGATTGTTTTTCGTTGGAGCTTTTGCCATCTCAGGGATCCCGCTGTTCAATGGCTTCATTAGCAAGTCAATGATTGTTACAGCAGCGACGGAACTAAAGCTTTTCACTCCGGAACTGTTATTAACACTCGCGACGGTGGGCA
Source organism: Acidobacteriota bacterium (assembly GCA_012963185.1). Next base: position 2,245 of record DTWD01000213.1, on the reverse strand, counting down.
CGATTCTTCATACCTGTCTAAAATTACCCTACTTCACCTTTTTTGGGCCCGACTGCGGTGTTAGATCTCGTCCCCTGCCCAGGAACATGCTCGTTGCGATGACGATAGCGGCCGCGTGTTGCATCGCTCTTGGTCTCCAACCGGAGTGGCTTTATAGCTGGTTGCCATTGCAGCCGGTTATGTACTCTCCCTATACGAGTGATCACGTGCTGTCGTCGCTGCAGTTGGTTATCGGAACAGGAGTCGGGTTTTGTTTGTTATTTGTAAAGCTGGTCGGGACCCCCACAATTACGCTCGACACAGACCAGCTGTGGCGCCGACCCGTCTGGCTTGCGGTCAACCGCCTTACGCGTGGGCTTGATCTGGTTCGAGGGAGCGCCCAAGCTGTTGGTTTTAGGATCCGAAAGACGGTGCTACCGTTCGCTGGGAATCCACTATTACTGCTCGTGCCGACTGGCTTTACCCCAACCGGTTTCGATCGCGAAAGGTACGACGCGGATCGCTACCGGCTCCCGATAGCCGTCACCGTTTTTTGGGTCACGGCGGCGCTAGTCGCACTCATTCTGTTCGCTTGGGTCACCGTACTTTGACACGGCAGTCCGTACTTAGGGTTCTGCGCAGTCAATTCTTAAGCCAAGGTCAGCTTGGCATGTTTGGCATGTAATTTTTTCTGTCCGACTGCCGCAAACCGCACGGTGAGTTTTGCGTCGTCGGCGAGGGCTTCTACGGCGATGACGGTGCCCACGCCGAATAGTGGGTGTCGGACACGCATACCTGGGCCGATGGTCGTCATGGATTGGTCTTCATCCTCATATGAGTAGGTTGGTTCGTAGCTGCCACGTGATGAACGCGTGCGACCACCACGACGGTCATAGGCCGAGGGACCGCTCTGGAATTCTGCGGACGGTGCACGCCCGAGTCGATCGACTAGGGCCTCGGGAATTTCGTCAATGAAACGGGACGGCTCAGTACCTTGATATTCGCCAAAGAGGCGTCGACGGGCAGCGCCAGTGAATACCAGCTTGGATTGTGCGCGCGTCATTCCCACATAACACAAGCGACGTTCCTCTTCGACCTCGTCGTCGTTGTCCCTCGACCGTGAGTGAGGAAATAATTCTTCTTCCATGCCGGCCATGATAACCATCGGAAACTCAAGGCCTTTCGCGGCATGCATGGTCATCAGTGAAATGCTGGTATTCTGGGAGCCTTTGACCTCGTCAGTCTCTGAGCGCAACGATAATTGGTCGACGAAACCGGTGAATGTTGGTTCGGACTCCTGCGCCTCGTAGTCACGCGCGCCGTTTACAAGCTGAGCCAGGTTTTCAAGGCGACCTGCTGCTTCCTCGCTCTGTTCGTCGTGGAGCGACCGTGTATATCCAGTCTGATCGAGGGTTGTTTCTACCATGTCAGAAACAGAAGTGGATTCCTGTGTAGCCACTTCAGCGAGTGTGACAATGAGTGATCGGAACACCGATAGTGACTTGACAGCGCGTGTTGAAAGCAACTGTTCATCCACCGCGCGTTCGATGCGTCGCCACAAGGAATTTGGAAGCCTGTCGGCAGAGCCTACAGATTTCGAGAGGCTGGGGACGCTCTCTGGATTGGATGGGAGTTCAATTAACGGAAGTTCCTCAAGCACGCGTTTGCCGATGCCGCGCCTTGGGGTGTTGATAACACGACGCACACTAACATCGTCATCCGGATTCAACGCCAACCGAAGATATGCCAACGCATCTTTAATCTCTTTGCGGGCGGCGAAACGGACGCCGCCGATGATTTGGTATCCCACGCCTTCACGGAATAAAGCATCTTCAAGCGCGCGTGATTGGGCATTGGTCCGATAGAGAACGGCGGCGGACCTCTCCGAATCTTCAGTCGTGAATTCCCGCAACGCCTTGGTGATAAAGTCAGCCTCCTCCAACTCGTCATTCGCGTGGAAATACAGGATCTTGGTTCCACCGGCCTGATCCGTCCACAAGCGTTTCTCTTTGCGATTACGGTTGTGTTGAATAACTGCGGACGCGGCATCTAGAATGATCGACGTTGATCGGTAATTACGTTCCAATCGCACCATCGTGGTTTCGGAAAAATCATTTTCGAAATCCATAATGTTCCGCAGATCGGCCCCGCGCCACTTATAAATTGACTGGTCGGGATCGCCGACAACGCAAAGGTTGCGATGACTTTTTGCGAGGTGTTGGATGAGAAGGTACTGCGGTCGATTCGTATCCTGATATTCGTCGAC
>DTWD01000212.1 GCA_012963185.1 Acidobacteriota bacterium | reverse complement strand
TTACCATACGCTGAAGCGGCCGCCGCACACACTCTTGCGTTGCCTATGTATCCCGAGCTGACCGAACAACAGCAAACGCGGGTTGTTAGCGCGATTGCAGACCATGTGAAGAGTGCATGATGGTGCGAGAGATTTACTTGGCCGATGTCTGCATAGCATAAGTGATCTAACGGAATGTCTCGTCTCCGAATTGTGGTCATGGGTGCCGCTGGACAGTTAGGCGGGGCTGTGGTGCAAGAGTTCGCGTCGCATGATGTGATGGGTTTCACTCGGCAGGATGTTGAACTGACAAATCATCAAGCGGTTCTGGCCTTGGTGATGGATCTGAAACCAGACGTTCTTATTAACTGCGCTGCATACAATCGGGTAGATGATGCCGAAGACGATGTTCTTGCTGCCATCGAGACCAATGCTTTTGCCGTACGTTCGTTAGCACGAGCAGCTGAAATTGTGAAGTCGACCTTTGTTCATTACAGCACTGACTTCGTATTTGATGGTACTGGAGAAACACCCTACCTAGAGACAGACCAACCGAATCCACGCAGTGTTTACGGGGTATCGAAGTTACTTGGTGAATGGTTCGCCTCGGATGCGCCAAAGGCTTACGTGCTTCGTGTCGAATCGCTGTTTGGCGGTACGCGGGCACGGAGCAGTGTTGATCGAATTATTAATGCCATTCTTGCGGGACAAGAGGTAAAAGTTTTTACCGATCGTACAGTGTCTCCAAGTTACGTACTGGATGTAGCACAGGCGACGCGGAGACTTGTCGAACTTGCTCCTGACCCAGGCCTCTATCACTGTGTCAATCTGGGACACGGGACATGGCTTGATCTCGCTGCACATGTCACTCACTTGTTGCAACGAAAAAGCCAATTATGTCCGATCTCTATGGCTGACGTTTCGTTGAAGGCAGAGCGACCACTGTTCTGTGCGTTGTCGACCGGCAAGTTAGCCGAGGCAGGGATTTCAATGCCCACGTGGGAGGATGCTTTACAGAGATATTTACATTTGCGGGGTCTTTTGGCGTGAGCGACTGCAGGTTAACGAAGCAAGAAGGTTCGACGCAGATCAAAATCAGCCCAGACTCATGTACAACCTGTCCTTCAGAAGACCAAGGCGGGTCAGTCGATAGGCGATCGTTCGACTGATAACTTGAAAGGCATAGATCAAGCCCGGAAGCAGACTGATCGAAGACGAGTTTGTATCATATCGGGTCGGGCAGGAAATTTCGCCAATCCGAGATTCAAGATAAAACGCTTGAAGAAGAATTTCATTATCGAAGATGAAAGCATTCGAATTGTTCTCGTAGGGTACCTGGGATAGGAATCTACTTGAGAATGCGCGATAGCCAGTATGATATTCAGATAGATGCTGGTTCAGCATCGCATTCTGGAATAGCGTGAGGAGTTTGTTGACTACAAACTTATGCCGCGGCATCCCACCGATTAAAGCTCCCTTGCCAAGCATACGGGAGCCGAGTGCAACATCATAAATTTCCGATGCCACCATGTGGGCGAGTGGGGTAATGAGTTCTGGACTGTATTGATAATCAGGATGCAGCAGAACGATGATATCGTTACCTCTAGAGAGTGCGTGGCGAAAACAGGTTTTCTGGTTGGCTCCGTATCCGCGGTTCCGTGGATGGACAAAGCAGGCGAGGCCTAATTGTTTGGCGATCGTGACGGTGTCATCTGATGAGGAGTCATCAACTAGGATGACATCGTCAACGATATTTCTAGGGATCGCTTCAACGACCTTTACCAAGGTCTTGGCTGCATTGTATGCTGGCAGGACTACCGCAATTTTCTTAGTGCCGATCATTTACCTAATCCACAATCCATGATCTCAATAAACGGCAGGGATGCTCAATGAGAGTCGACAAGAGATGCAGGCCTGTCCGACGACTCAACAAATTGAAGCATGGTAACGTATTAGTGTCAATAATCTTGGATTACTGACCGTATTGTACAGAAATGGCTAAGT
>DTWD01000211.1 GCA_012963185.1 Acidobacteriota bacterium | reverse complement strand
TGGTAACCACGCCAGTTACTCACCACCTGCTCATCCAAGAGTGGTTTCCACTCTGTGTCGGTAATATTGCTGACGTCACCGATTGCCCAAACGATGCCGTTGACGATCAGGCGCTGAAAACGGTCATCCTGCCACACTGTTTCTTCATGCCCGAGCGCGGTATAGAACACGCGCCCCTCACCATACGAGTGCGACCACGTCAGAGCGAAGTCATTGTCATTGCGATGGACGCTGTCTTTTGTCGTGTCGACCGACTGTGTGTCGAGGCTCATGAGGACGTTGACACGATCACGAGACCATTTTTTGAACTGATAAATTTCGTCATTGATCTGAAAACGTTCGGCAAGATGTCTCGTTGCGGGGTGTGTGTTGTCTTCGACGCGAACTGACACCTCTTCACGCCATGGATGATTGTCGAAATAACCGCCGATAAGTTCTCCGTATTCCGGCCAGTCGTAAAACGTATCGGTCGCACTATGAATACCGACGAAGCCACCACCGTTGCGGATGAATTGCAGAAAGGTAGTTCGTTGGTCCGCGTTCATCGGAAGTTCCCCGGTCGTATAAAACACGACCGCGTCGTATCGCTTGAGTATGTCGGTCGTCAGGATGGAGGCATCTCTCGTGATGTCGATATCGAATGCGTCATGCTGACGTCCGATAGCAGGAAGTATTTCTTCTGTTAGGGGAAGAACCGGATGTGCAAATCCTGCTGATTGCGTGACATAGAGGACCTGCGGGCGCGACTGTGCATGGATAGCCGGCGCGAGCAGGATTACAAACAGTAATGACCTTGCAGTGGATTTCACGAGAGAACCTCCTTGCAAAAATCGACACAGCGGCGAAGTTCGGTCACGGTATCGCTGCCAGCGTACTCGTACTCTATGTTGGCCGGAATGTCCCATTGTTCTTTTTGAAGAAGGAGAAGTGTTTCACGGATTGGTGCGTCACCTTCCCCCCAGGGAACATTTGGTCCTTGATTTCGTAAACGGTCCTTTAAATGTAACGTAACAACCCGCTGGTAGTTCGCTTGTAAGTAAGTGAGTGGATCGTGATTGGCCGCGACCATATGGCCGATATCAAGATTGACTGCGATGGGAGCGGCGCCTCCTAGACGAATTGCTTTGTCAAAATCAGCAGGGCTGGAAAATTCATTTGGGTCGACGCGAGAGTGATTGTGCATCGCCACAGGTATTCCGAGTCGTTCGGCGACCTGGGCAATACGTGGAACGACACTCATATGGGCGGACGAGGTGATCGCTGGGGCACCCAACGTCTGGGTGATTTCAAATCCTCGTTCAATCTCGTCGTCAGAGAAATGATCTTTGAAGCTTTGATTGTAAGCACTCAATTCAATGCCAGCCCTATCAAACTTATTTCGAATGTCACGAAAATAACGTAGTGGTGTCATGGTTCGCCATCGACGCAGATGTTCTCGGTTGTCAGGTTGGCGGAGCTCTCGAGGCTCAACATGGCCTTCCCAGAGTTCACAACTAGTAATGCCGAGTTCGACCATGGTTGCGATGCCCTCATCAAGCGACATGTCACGAAAGCTGTAGCTTTGCATGCCGATGAGGACGCCGTTATAGCGCGATTGCGCGACCAAGTTCTTTTGTGCAACTCTGAAGACGGTACTTGCAAGACCGCCGAACGTAAGCTTGTGCCAGTCCCGTCTACTGATCTTCATAAAATTCTTCAATTGCTGGCTATTTTATGGGATTACTTCGAGAGTCATGGCAAGTAAAGCCACTTCGTGTTCTTTCGGTGTATTTAGTGAGTGTTGTGCGTCGCGTGGGTTTCACCGTGGTAAACGACTTTCCGCCTAGTGCTTCCGTAAAACCGTTAACTCGCGGTCGTTGGCTCGGAAAGTTTTACCATAAGTTTGCCTATGTTCGTGCCCTGAAAAAGCCCGCAAAAGGTTTGTGGGATGACGTCAAAACCTTCGCGGATGTCTTCGTGACCTTTCAGAGTACCAGTGGCCAGCCATGCTGACATTTCTCGGCGTGCATCTTTAAAGCGCGGTCCGTAGTCTGGTACTAGAAATCCTTCCATTCGGATTCGACGGGTAATTAATCGAAACATGTTTGACGGCCCCGGGACTAGCTTGTCCGCGTTGTATCCGGAGATCATTCCACAGAGGACGATTCGCCCCCACGTCGCCATCTGCGCAAGGACTATTTCCAGTAGTGGGCCACCGACGTTGTCAAAATAAACATTGATCCCCTTGGGGCAGAGCTCCGTTAGGCGGGCTTCCACGTTTTCGACCTTATAGTCGATGGTGGCATCAAGGCCGAGTTCAGTTGCGAGCCAGTTGCACTTTTCCTGCCCACCGGCAATACCGATCACATGGCATTGTTTGATCTTTGCGATCTGGGCGGCTACAGAACCAGTGGCGCCAGCAGCACCAGAGACGACGACGACATCGTTTTCCCTGGGACGTCCTATGTCGAGGAGTCCGAAGTATGCCGTGAGTCCAGTTCCACCAAGTACACCCAGGTAACGCGGCAGTGAATGCACTGCGGTGATCCGTTGCACCGGAGCTAAACTATTGCCATCGCTTAGACAGTAGTCCTGCCAACCCAACATTCCTGAAACGATGTCTCCAACATTAAAATCGAGATGCTTGGACTCAATCACTTGCCCAAGTGCTGGTGCCAGCATGACTGAGTTCAGTGGAACCGGAGGCATGTAGTCAGGGTCTTCGGTAATCCAGCCACGCATTGCTGGATCAACCGAGACATAGAGTGTGCGAATCAGGAAAGAACCATTGCTGCAGGTAGGGCAGGGTTCCTCATGACGAACGAAGTTGTTTTCCGTGACCATGCCGGTTGGCCTGTTCACGAGCCGCCACTGGCGGTTGAGAGTTTCTGTCACTGGCTACACGCGTAAGAGGTCACCGTTACACGTTACACAGTGCGACCGCTTCTTGAAGTGATGTCCTTGGATCGCGGGTCGGGATGAATTCGTGAGCTAAATAGCCGGTGAATCCAGTGTCTACGATCGCCTGAGTCACTGTCCGCCAATTGAGTTCTTGGTTACGGTCCAGTTCATGACGCCCTGGAACACCAGCGGTGTGATAGTGCGCAATGTATTGGTGGTTATCCCGGATCGTCTGGATGACATTTCCTTCCATGATCTGCATGTGGTAGATGTCATAGAGCAGCCTTACTCGAGGCGAGTCGACACGCTTAATTACCTCTACACCAAATGCGGTGTGGTCACCCATGTAATCCGCGTGGTTGATACGGCTATTTAATAACTCGACAACAATCGTGACATCTTCACTTTCCGCAATAGGCGCCACCCGTTTCAGTACATTGGTGCAATTATCGATTCCTTCGGTATCAGTCATCCCACGCCGATTGCCAAAAAACGCAATTACATTGGGGACGCTTGCATTAGCCGCTTTGGGTAGACTCTGCTCGAGATTACGTACGATCTCAGAATGGTTTGAGGGATCATTCAAGCCGTCGCTGATGGTACCGGCTCCGCCGTAGCCGGTTGAGCATGTGAGACCGTATTGCTTTGCCACGTCCCACTCACCTTCTTGTAGAAGGTCGACTGCGGGCAACCCGACATCTTTCGCGTGCCGGAAGAATTCATCAAGTTCCATGCCCGGGAAGCACCACCGACAGGCCGACTGTTGCATCGCGCTACCAAGAACATGTCCGCGAGTTATTGCGCTCGTTGGCACCGACTGGATAACTGCTGTTCCTACTGCCGCGGTCCCCATCAAGCTCATCACTTCACGTCTAGTTAAATCAGCCATCGGACGTCCTCATATTGTGTAGTCACAGTCGTGCCAAGACCACCGTTAAAAGTGGTTTACTGACGCCACTATAGCGTGCTTTCCCGCCATAATGATCGGATGTCACTGGAGCTCTTTGTTCCGGGCCGAGTTTGCCTGTTTGGCGAGCACTCTGATTGGGCGGCAAGGTATCGCCGTGCCAACTCGCAAATTGAAAAAGGCTACACCCTGATTACTGGTACAAATCAAGGGCTTTATGCTCGGGTTGACCCGCATCCGAGTGCATTGGTTTTTAGAGCGACAATGCCAGATGGACACACTCTTGATGTTCGTGAAATTCCCATGGACCCAGACCTGTTACTCAAGGAGGCCGAGTCAGGAGGATTTTTTAGTTATGTAGCAGGCGTAGCATTTCGCATGCTTACGCATTATCAAGTTCGTGGGCTGGTTATCGACAATTACCGCACCGATTTACCGGTCAAGAAAGGACTTTCTTCATCGGCGGCGGTTTGCGTGCTTACGGCTCGGGCGTTTAATCGAATCTACGATTTACGTATGACCCTGTCAGGCGAAATGGAGTGCGCCTATCTCGGTGAAACTTCGACTCCGTCTCGCTGTGGTCGAATGGACCAGGGGTGCGCCTATGGGCCTCGACCAATACTCATGGTGCACGATCGTGAATCAGTCACTGTTAAACAACTTCAGTTTCATGAGCCGATCCATATGGTCGTTGTCGACCTTGGTGCCCAGAAAGACACGCAAGAAATTCTTGCTCGATTGAATCAGTGCTATCCGTTTGCGCAAAATGCGATCGCGCGCAACGTGCAGCATTACCTCGGACCTATTAATCGTGACATTGTCTCACGCGCAACGGAAGACTTACGTAGTGGTGATGCGCAAGGTCTTGGTCATTTGATGAGTGAGGCGCAACAGTTATTCGATGAGCATTGTGCACCGGCGTGCCCTGAGGAGTTAAACGCGCCGGTGTTGCATCAGGTGTTGTCGCATCCGAGCATCCAGCCACATATTTGGGGAGGGAAGGGTGTCGGGTCTCAAGGCGATGGTTCGGCACAGTTGGTTGCCCGCAGTGAAGAGGATCGTGAAGCAGTTGTTCGGGCGCTTCGAGACGAACTTGGCCTGTCTACTTTAGTCCTTGATTTGCTTCCGACCACCCGCGTCCGCAAGGCTGTTATTACTGCTGCGGGTTTTGGAACTCGGCTGTACCCGGCAACTAAGGTGATTAAGAAAGAGTTGTTTCCCATCGTAACGGCCGACGGGATCGCTAAGCCGATTCTTTTGGTGATCGTTGAGGAAGCACTGAAGTCTGGTATTGAAGAAATCTGTCTCGTGGTGAAACAGGGCGAGCGTGAGGTCTTTGAGGAATTTCTCACCACCCCAGAATCACCAATGCACCATGACAAACTACCGATCCATCTTCGGGAGTACAGCGGCTATCTTCGAGAGATCGGTGAGCGCGTGTCATTTGTTGAACAAGAATCGCAGGAAGGCTTTGGCCATGCGGTCTTTGCAGCACGAGAGTGGGTTGGTGAGGAACCTTTTCTGCTAATGCTTGGTGACCATCTCTATACGTCCAATGATGATGTTCCATGTGCTCGTCAGTTGCTTGATGTCTACGACCAGTACCAAACGTCCGTGGTTGGGGTCATGCGCACAGAGGCTTCACTCATAGACCAGTTCGGTGCGGTCGGTGGACGATGGATTGATGATGCCAAACAGCGACTTCTGACGGTAGATCAATTTGTTGAAAAACCGACTGTTGAATTTGCGCGGTCGCATTTGCAGATCAATGATTGTTCGGAAAATGAATTTCTGACGCTTTTTGGGCAATACGTTTTGTCATCGAAAGTGTTTGAGTTGCTAGGCGAAGCTATCGCAGGTAATCAGCGGGAGCAGGGAGAATTTCAACTTACGTCGACGCTTGATCGGTTGCGTCAAGAAGATGGGTTTTTGGGTTATGAAACGCGGGGACGTCGATTCGATGTCGGTATGCCGACTGCCTATCTCGAGACACTCAAGACCTATCCGGGGTAGGTAGATTTGTTCGATGTGGTTTACTAGCGACGGTACGCATAGGGAAGCAAACTTATGACAAGGGGATGGAGCGTGTCATGGCACGAAAGGTGACATTGTTTACTGGTCAGTGGGCAGACCTGCCTTTGGTGGAACTGGCACCTCAGGCGAAGGATTTTGGTTACGACGGCTTAGAGCTGGCGTGTTGGGGGGATCACTTTGATGTGGAGCGAGGAGCGAATGACCCTGCCTATTGTGCTGAGCGTCGAGAATTATTGACTGCGAATGGCTTAGACTGCTGGGCCATTTCCCACCATCTTGCCGGGCAGTTGGTCTGTGACCCGAATGATGGTCGCTCGGATGCTTTTGTGCCGAGCGAAGTTCAAGGGGATGCAGAAGGAAAGCGCC
>DTWD01000210.1 GCA_012963185.1 Acidobacteriota bacterium | reverse complement strand
GCGATAACGAGGTCATGGGCGACAGGTAAATCAAGGCGCAGATACTGCTGTTGACGTTACGGCGTCAGATCGAAGACTGCCATCTCTCGGGTATTGCGCACGAAAAGTAGGCCGTCCGAGAGTGCCGGGACATTCCACGTTTTGCCTTCGATCGCTCTAAATCCAGCGACTTCCTCGTGTCCTTCCGGTGTGGCGCGCACGAGCACGAGGTCTCCGTCTTCAGTGAGCACAACCAGATGGTCGTCGGCCGCAAGTAATTGACCGTAGCCGTAGCGGCCGCCTTTCCACATTAATTCGCCGGTGTTGGCGTCAATACACGCGAGGATCGACTCATCCAGTCCGTAAATGTAGCCATCGACGAATACGGAACTACTGAACTTGTTCTTCATGCGATTCGTTTTCCAAACCGTCGACGCAGTGAACCGACTGTTCTCATGCGTCAGTTCAACGAGAACCGCTCCTTTCCCGTACCCCGCTGACAGAAAGAGTCGTGTTGGACTCACAATGAGCGGTTGCGAAATATTCGGCACCATACTGACCTGCCATGGATAATCCCAGAGTAGTGTGCCGTCCTCAGGCGTGAGACCAGCGAGTCGTGCGTCCGTCACGACAATAATTTGACGTACGCCACCAAGCACGGTGAGCATCGGTGATGTATACGCCGTTCCGTCATCAAGAACATGCCAGACAACATCACCACTCCGGTGGTCGTAGGCAGCGACGGACCAACCATTTGCGCCACCAGGAAGGACAATCACGAGGTCATCGACAATCAGTGGTGACGCCGACATCGCCCATTGCAGATTGGGCGCGTCCGCATCTTCGAGAATGTTGCGTTCCCAAATGACGGCACCGGTCTGGGCATCGAGACAAATAAACATGCCAGTTGCCCCGACCACGTAGAGTCGACCGTCGTGCCAGGTGGGTGTGGCTCGTGGTCCTGGTCCGCCCAACAGTTCCTGGAAATGTGCCGGCCACACATGCGTCCAGAGTTCGATGCCCGTGTGTACGTCGTAGGCCGCCACGACTTCGTCATCGCGACGCTGCTCAATTGTGTACGCGAGTCCGTCCGCGACGACAAAGGATGCATATCCGCCGCCCACTGGTTGCGCCCACAACGGGTCAAGCCCTGTGCCTGGCCAATCCGTCCGGATGGCGGTGGCCGTATATTGTCCATCTCGATTTGGTCCGCGGAAGTCGGTCCACACGGGTGCGGTCGCGGCTGGTTGTTGACGGGGAAGCGTTTCGACCGATGGGCTGGGCGCACGCGTCATCGGTGTCGACGATTGTTCGAGTCGGTCGGCTTCGAGGTCAGCGTAGTGGTCGGTCGTGTCACCAAATACGAACTGAGGACGCGACCCGCCGTCAAATTCGAGACGCATGTCGAACACGGCGACTAGGAAAAACACCACAACGGCGACCACGAGCACGAGACGGCCGAGCCATCGGGCAATGGTAATCAGGACGCGTTTCACTGGGGTCCCTCTGATGTGGGTTTCACCCGTTCTTGGAGGCACGCAAAGAATCGGTCCATCATCATTTTGGAGACACTGCCCAGTAGGCGTTGTCCGACCCGCGCGATGGTGCCACCCACTTGCGCCTTACCGACGACATGGACCGCGGTTGCGAGACCGTCTTTTTCGTCATTAAGCGAGACCGTTGCCGAACCTTTTACAAACCCTGGCTTGCCTCTACCTTCCACTACAAGTGTGTAGCCATCCGGTTCGCGTTTGTCGGTCATTTCAACGGTGCCTTCATATTTGCCCGTCATTGCTGCAAGGCTAATTGTGATCGTGGCGTTGTAACGGTCTGGTCCCGTTTGTTCCATCGACTCGCAGCCAGGAAGGCAACCACCGATCACGGCCGGGTCAATCAGGAGTGTCCAGACTTGGTCTTTGGGCGCTTCAAACGTGTAGGTGGCTGATACATCCATCTATAGAAGAATACCCGGTTGAGACCCTTATGCGGATTGGCGGGCGTATGAGTGACTAGGACGGTTTCGTGGTAGTTGGTTGAGGTGTTGCGCCAATTCCTCAAGGCTGGCGATGTTATGCACCGGTAAGAAGTCGTCGATCCATGGTAACGCGGCTTGCATACCACGGGTGAGTGGGACGTAATCGGGAGAACCGAGCAGCGGGTTGAGCCACACGAGTCGATGACAGGAGCGGCGCAGTCGGGCCATCTCTCGTCGTAAATGTTCGGGGTTGCCGCGGTCCCAACCATCTGAAATTAATAAGACCACCGGACCATTGCCTCGAACGCGTCGAGCCCACTCGGTGTTAAACAGGCGAAGGGCACTACCAATTTGGGTCCCACCGCCGAAATCACTAATCGTTCCAGGAAGAGTGGGGACGACGTCGTCTGCGGACCGGTCCATCAGTTGATGGGTGATCCGAGTGAGACGAGTTGCAAACACGAATGACTCCACACGCCCGGATCGGCTGCCACGCGTGAGGGTGTGAATGAAGTGAAGCAGCATGCGACTATAGCGTTCCATCGAGCCACTGACGTCACAGAGAAGGACCAGTGGACGTCGTTTTGTTTTCCGGCGTTTGGATGGCAGGCGCAGGAGTTCCCCACCGTATCGCATGTTGTGACGGATGACGCGTCGGAGGTCGAGAACGGGGCCTGCCCCTGGTGACCACCGTTTTGACTGACGGTCGCCGAGTTGCCAATCGAGGGTTGCCATCATTTGTTGGGCAAGTGCGACTTCTTCTTCGGAGAAGCGTTCGAAGTCTTTTGCCCTGAGTCCTTCATGCTGACTGTAGGAAAGCGTGGCCATCCGTTCAATCTGATAGGTGCGTGAATTACTTGTTCGGTTACCGTCGGCAGAGGTCGCTTGTTCTGGGTGGTGCTCCTGATTATCTGATTGACGGGTTTCACCCATCGCCCGTAGATCGATTTCGGTCCGGTCACGCGGTGGGGGACGCCAGAAGACCCGGAATGCGTCATCGAAGAGTGATAGGTCTTCCATGCGATGTACCAAGAGTGTCCGGAGCGTGTGGTAAAACTCGGCACGTTGTCCGACATTGATGTAGGCCAGTGATTCTGCGACTTCTCTCATGCGTCCAGCAGGGACGTCCAGGCCAAGTCGGTACAAGAGGCGTCCAAAATGCAGCAGGTTCGGAAGAAGCGCAGACATGGTGGGTTAGGGGTTTGAACGCGAGCAAGCGTGACGAGGGCGTACGACGGTTGTCATGGTGAACCGGTTATGGCACAGCGGGTGATTTCGCACGATTCAAGATGTCCTGGAGGCGGTCTCCACGGATGTGTTGCAGGTCTTCTTGATTCTTGAGCACAATGCCCAGCGTACGCTCGATCGTGACGGCATCGAGTTCTTGTTGGTCAAGGGCAACGAGTGCTGCGACCCAGTCAAGCGTTTCTGACACGCCGGTGGCCTTATAGAGTTCTGCCCGGCGAAGTTCTTGTACGAAACGGGTGACCTGTTCGGCAAGTGCACGAGAAATTCCCGGGACTTTTGTCATGACAATACGGAGTTCTTTCTCAAAGTCCGGGTAGTCGATCCAGGCATAGAGACAGCGCCGTTTCAGTGCGTCGTGTAGTTCCCGAGTTCGATTCGACGTGATGATGACAATTGGAGGTGTAGTGGCCTTTATCGTGCCGACTTCTGGAATCGTCACTTGAAAGTCCGACAGAAATTCCAACAAGTAGCCCTCGAACTCTTCGTCAGCCCGATCAAGCTCATCGATCAATAGAACGGCTGGCTGTGCGCCTTGCGTCCGCAACGCTTGGAGCAAGGGGCGTTCAATTAGAAACTCTGGTCCGAACAGTTCTTGGACGCGTTCGTGTTTGGTGCGGGTGGGGTGGCCCCGTTCTTCAGAGACTCGGATTTCAATGAGCTGCCGAGCGTAGTTCCAGTCATAGACCGCGTGGGTAATATCAAGGCCTTCGTAGCACTGCAGTCGGATGACCTCTGTGCCGGCGGTGGCGGCCAATACCTTCGCCACTTCAGTTTTTCCGACGCCAGCTTCACCTTCGAGCAAGAGTGGTCGGTTGAGTTTCAAGGCGAGGTAAATCGATGTGACCAGCCCTGCATCGGCAATGTAGTCGTGGTCAGCGAGTTGTTGCTGTAGATCACCGATCGCGGAAGGTAAGGACACTGTCGGAAGTGGAGTCGATATAGACACGGTCTCCTTGCCTCTGTTCGTGGAGCAGGGAGCGAAATTATATCGTCGGTGGTGAGGGGGCGCTAGTCTTCTTTTCGGGTGTATTTGTCAGCTTTCGCGTATTTTTGCTCAACACCAATGAGCTCGTTGAACCGTTCGAAACTAATTAAGCGGTCCTCATGTCCGGCGGTCGTACCATTGACCTGAAGGTGCGTGAAGGTGGTTTCGAGTGCTTTTGCGGACGCGTAGAGACCAGTCAGCGGATACAGAATGAGTTGAAACCCCAGACGTGAGAGTTCTGGTTGTGGGAGAACTGGCGTTCGGCCCTGTTCGATCATGTTTGCAACGGTCGGTTTCGGCGCTCGGCGACCGACTTCTGTGAGCTCATCCATGGTGCGAGGTGCTTCGATAAATGTTGCGTCTGCGCCGAGGGCTTTTGCGGCTTCGGCTCGTTCAATGGCGGCGTCAACGCCGAGCGAAGCGATCGCGTCTGTCCGTGCAACGATAAAAAAGTCAGCGTCCTGCCTAGCATCAACGGCTGCGTGAATCTTATTGAGGTACTCATCTTTTGGGATGACTTTTTTACCACGCATGTGACCGCATCGTTTGGGCCACTGTTGATCTTCGAGAAAGCAACCTGCGGCACCGGCATCGATAAGTTCTTGTACGGTTCTGATGACATTTAATGGATTTCCAAAGCCGGTATCTGCATCGACAATGACGGGCATACTGACACTTCGGCAAATATGACGCGCACGATCGATTACCTCGCTCTGCGTGAGGAGTCCGAAGTCAGGTTCACCGATCAATGTTGCCGAGACGGCGTACCCCGAGACAAAGGCGAGTTGAAACCCGACCCGTTCCGCCATCTTTGCAGATAGGGTGTCATAGACCCCAGGAAACACAATGTTTGTCGAGGCAGCGAGTGCCTGGTGGACGCGAGTGGACATCGGGCGAAAGTATAGTGCTCCGCGATAGACATGGTGAAACGTTTCGTGAGGAATGTTCAGATTTCTACGGGAGGTTCGGTGACGTCAGCGCTGACTCAAAGACAGCGACGTCTCCGGAAACCGCCTGATGTGCTTCAAGATCCAAGAGCGTCGCAAGGAAGGGATAGACGTCAATGCTGTGTACTTCGGGCAGTACCGTGCCTGGACGCAAACCGGGTCCTGATGCCATAAAAACGCCATGCATGTTCTTGGAGGTTGGGTCCCAACCGTGCATCCCGGCCGGCACGGTTGCATTGCTCGTGGATCGCACCATGCCCGTTCCTTCGGGAATCACGAGGATGTCACCAATGCGGCGGTTGGAACGATGATGGAGGTGCGCCGGAATATCTTCGCGGAGATAAGCGCGGGTATTGTCGAGGGATTCATTGAGTTCGTCTCGGAGTTGCAGACTTCGTCTGCGGTTACCAGTGTGGAGTGCCATCATCGGTCCCACTGGAACAGTTCTGACGTTGCTGAGGTTGATGACTTCGTGGAGCAGGGTCAATTGATTGGCGTTCGGTGTCGCCATTCCGTGGTCGGATACTACGACCACCGCGACTTGCTTTGCATGTCCCAACGAGTTGATACCAGTTACGAGTTGACCTAAAAGT
>DTWD01000209.1 GCA_012963185.1 Acidobacteriota bacterium | reverse complement strand
TCAGCAGGAAATCATCCTGCTTCGGGATCATCAGGACTTGAGCTACGCCGAAATCGCCGAGGTGCTGGCCATGCCTGCCGGCACGGTAATGAGCCGCCTGCACCGGGCTCGAAATGAACTAAGAAACCGCATGAAGAAATATCTGCAATGAAACACGACTGCCAAGAAACCGAGCTGTTAATTTCCGGCTACCTCGATGGGGAACTGACCCAGTCCGACCGGCAGCGTGTTGATTTGATCTTGGAAGATTGCAGACAATGCACCAAAACCCACCAGGAAATGAAGAAATTCCGAGAAGGTGTGGGCGACATTTCTTTCGATAAACTGACTAAGAAGGAGAAAATGACCGTGAATAAATACGTAACAACAAATACGTGGGCAAACGTTGGGCAACTCATGTTCATTGTCCCTTTAATCCTTCTTTACGGAACCGGGGCGTTCCTTATGGTCGCCGGTGTGATCAAAGACCCGGAAGCCCCGTTATGGCTCAAGATCGGACTCCCTTCTATCATAGGGGGTCTCGGATTGATGGTCTTTACCGTGGTGCTCCAACGCATAAAAGCGCACAAGACGGACAAGTATAAGGACGTCCAAATTTGATGAAACATCCACTGAAAGCACTAATTGCCGGCCTGTTCTGCGCCATAACCATCGTGGCACAGGAACCCGACCCCAAGCCGGCCTCCCTTATGGGCGACATCTGGACGGCGGCCCGCAAAGGCGACCTGACGGCACTTCAGCAACATATAGATGCCGGGGTTGATATCGATGGCCGGGATGAAGAGCATCAGTCCACTCCGCTTCATCACGCTGCCTATTATGGTCAAGTGGAAACGGTGAAATGGCTTGTCGAAAAAGGCGCGGACAAAAACGCACGCAACAACGTTGGGATGGGCCAGGGGCAGCTCCGTCGCCGGTTCGCAGGTGAGCAATTCACCCCATTGGATGCTGCCTATGCTGGAATGGAATCCGATGAGTTTGACAGTGATGCCCGAAAGGCCAAGCGGGAAGTCGGCGAATACCTTGACAGTATCGGCGCGGAAAAAAACGAAGGTGATTGGTTTGGGCTTTTGTGCTGCTTTAGTTGTCCGGCGTTGTTCTTTTTCGGCATCCTTTACGCTGCGTTCACCAAGCCCAAGCCGGAGGAGATTCCGACACCCTCAAAGCCGATCATGGTGACGACATCGCCTCAAATCGCCGGTAAAAAAGTAGTGCGCACGATCGGACTGGTCCGGGGTAATACCATTCGTGCCCGACATCTTGGGCGGGATATCATGGCTGGACTTCGGAATATCGTTGGGGGTGAGGTAACTGAGTATGGAAAATTATTGGCTGAAAGCCGCGAACAGGCTCTCGACAGAATGTTGGCACAGGCCGATGAGCTTGGAGCCAACGCTGTTATAGGCTTGCAGTTCCAGACCTCGGTCGTGATGGCAGGCGCTGCAGAAATGATGGCCTTTGGAACAGCAGTCGTGGTGGAAGACGCTTAACCAACTCAAAGATCAGATATTGTGAGTGGAAAAAAACTAGCAGAAACGGGATCCAATATTGGTCAATTCTTGGCCATTGTCGGCTTGATCCTTGTTTACGGTGTCGGAGCATTTTGGTTATGCCAGGAACTGATCACTGATGCGGAATTTGCCCGCACCGCAGATCCGGAGGATAAGGTGCCGTTGTTTATCCGCTTCGGTGTGCCAATAATGATCATCGGAATTGGTATTTTGTTTTTTACGGTGCTCTTCCAGCGCCTTAAAGCCGCCAAGACCGACAAATACAGAGATGTCCAAATTTAAATATGAGCGAGACCAATAAAATGATAGTTGTCACAACGCCCACTGTTCCAGAAAAAAACGTCGTGCGTACGCTCGGCCTTGTTCGTGGTAATACCATCCGTGCGCGCCATGTGGGCAAAGACATCATGGCGGGCCTCCGGAGCATCGTCGGCGGTGAAGTCACCGAATACGCCAAGTTGCTTGCCGAAAGCCGCGAACAAGCGATCGACCGTATGACCGATCAGGCCGAAGAACTGGGTGCCAACGCCATCATTAGCGTGCAGTTTCAAACCTCGGTGATCATGAAGGGTGCCGCAGAG
>DTWD01000208.1 GCA_012963185.1 Acidobacteriota bacterium | reverse complement strand
GGAACTTCAAAAGAAATTGTTTTGACGTATAACGACCGACGCGTGGTTCGTCTTCTGCCCGACGGGCGCGAGCATGCGGGTCTTGCGGGAACCAGCATGCGGGTGACCCGTGTGACGCAGTGGGACGATGCGACACTGGTGGCAGAGATTCAGCTTGATAGCGAGGTCAAGTTCGAAATAGAGCAGAAGTATCGCGTTCATGACGGCGAGGATGGTCTGCAGTTGGTAGTGACCTCACGATTTCACGGCGGACCATTCGGTCGAGAAACTCGAGAAATTAGACGAGTCTATGAGGGTGAGAATTCGCCCAATTGATGCTGAGATTACTTGAGACAATAGGCCGAAGGCTGTAGATTTCATCTGAGCTTTCATGTCAAAGATGAGTTTCCGCGGGTGTGTCGGCTTCATGGTTCTGGTTACGTCGGCCAGCGTACTGGTTGTGAGGGCCCAGCAACCGGTGGTCGAACAATCACCGACAGCTGAGCAGATTGAATTTTTTGAAGGTAGGGTGCGACCCGTACTCGCCGAAAAATGCTTTCAGTGTCATAGCTCCAGAACTTCGACTCCCTTTGGCGGGCTCCGTCTTGACAGCCGACAGGGGTTATTGACTGGCGGGGATTCTGGCCCAGCCGTCGTGCCAGGGCAATCCGAAGACAGTGCGATTGTGCAGCGCGTTCAGGGCCGCCCGGTTTTAATGCCTCCGACCGGTCGTCTTAATGACGATGAGATTACGGCGTTGATTCAATGGGTGGATATGGGCGCCCCGTGGCCCGTTGCGACGGCGTCTGACGACGTTCCAGATCCGTCGGCACCTTTCGACTTACTGCAACGCAAGCAACAGCATTGGGTATGGCAGCCAGTACAAGTGGTTGAACCGCCGACCGCGAATGATTCCTCATGGTCGGGGACAGCCGTCGATCGCTTTATTCACGCAGCGCTCGAGCAGCAGTCTCTCACTCCAGCACCAGTGGCAGACCGACGTGCACTGATCCGCAGGCTCTCCTTTGATTTGCGAGGGCTTCCGCCCACGCCAGCGGAAGTGGCGAGGTTTGTCAGTGATACGTCACCTGAGGCCTATGTTGACCTTGTTGACCGGTATCTGGCATCCCCACGTTTCGGCGAGCGATGGGCTCGACATTGGATGGATCTATTTCGATACAGTGAATCGCATGGAAGCGAAGGCGACCCGGATATTCCGCTTGCGTGGAGATATCGTGACTACCTCATCCGTGCCTTCAATGCTGATGTCTCGTATGACCAGCTGATCCGAGAGCACTTGGCTGGTGATTTGTTGCCAGAGCCAAGACTTAATTCCGACCTGCAACTAAACGAATCAGTCATTGGTACAGGGCACTTCCGATTGGTAGAGCATGGGTATCAACCCGTTGATCCGTGGGAGGATCGGGTGAAGTGGACTGACAACCAGGTCGACGTCGTTTCGAAGGCATTCATGGGATTAACGGTGTCATGCGCGCGGTGCCATGACCATAAGTTCGATGCCATTAGCCAGAAAGACTATTACTCCCTATTTGGAACGTTGTACGGTGCTCGCCCCACACAACGAGCCATAGATGCACCAGCGGTTCTCACCAAGAATAAAGTTGAGCTCGCAACCTTAAAAAAACAGGTTCGGGCGAAGCTCGCGGATGTCTGGCTTAACAGTACGACAGCCACCAATGAGGCATTGCTTGAACAAGCACGCGTGACGGTTGAACCGGAATCGGAAACTTTTAATTCCACGAGGATCCGGTCAGATGGAACGCTAGTGGAAGCCTTGCGCGAACTAGCACAGGCATCAGATTTTACGGCTACCTGGATTGAGCTTCAGAGATACTGGCAAGTAGAGGTCGAGACCCGTCAGGCGTTCAATAACGAACATTTTGATGTGGCATGGGACCTTAGCGGTTCTGATTACGAAGCGACGGTCGGTCATGGCGTGGGACGTCCTGACGTCCCGTCGGCACCAGGTGAGTTCTCTATTGAACGACGGGGTGATCTGCTTCTTGGTGGAATCTATCCAGGTGGTGCGTACACACATTTGTTGTCGACGAAGCACGGTGGTGTGATTCAAACGCCGCGGTTCCAGATCGACAAACATCGTCCCCTGGAAAACCTCAACCTCCCCAGCATCGTTGATCGCGTATTGCACGAACACGGAGCCGACGCG
>DTWD01000207.1 GCA_012963185.1 Acidobacteriota bacterium | reverse complement strand
TTGCCTCACGTTCTCATGCTTACCGCGATCGTCGTCGGTGTGGCCACCACTGGGGTTGCGCTAGCTCTACTTCTTAGAATTTACAGGAGGTACGGGACACTGGAAGAGGACGAATTGCTAAAGAGAATCCGATCATCCGGATGAATATTCATCAATCAGCGACGCCCATCCTCATCGTCGTTGTACCTCTAATCACTTCCTTTATCCTTCCGCTCCTTGGTTGGAAGCATCGACGTTTAGTGTTCCCCGTTTCCGTGCTCGCGTTGTTATGTTCCTTTGGCTTGTCTCTGGTGTTAGCAGGGCGGGTTCTCAACGTCGGGCCGGTCGAGTATTTCATGGGTGGCTGGGAACCGCCGTGGGGGATTGCTTTTTATGTCGATCACCTTGCCGTCCTCATGCTCCTGCTGCTGACCTTTGTCACTCTTCTCGTAGCGATTTATTCGAAGAAGAGCATTCTGAAGGAGGCACCGGACCAAGAGGTGCCCTTTTACAGCCTCTATCTCATTCTCGTAAGTGGGCTGACGGGTAGCGTGTCAACAGCCGACATGTTCAATCTCTACGTGTTTCTCGAAATTACTTCCATTTCCTGCTACGCATTGGTTTCACTTGGTAGAGGAGTGGCGGTGGTGTCTGCCTTCCGCTATGTGATTCTTGGGACCGTTGGAGCTGCCTTCTATCTGCTCTCGGTAGGATATCTCTACAGCGTAACGGGTTCGCTGAACATGACTGACTTGGCCCGCATTCTGCCAGGGCTCTACGAATCGAATGCTGTGCTGGTCGGCTTTGCCTTCTTCGTCATTGGAATTTCGATCAAGATGGCGCTATTTCCAATGCATGCTTGGCTTCCCGGTGCGTACACCAACGCTCCCTCGGCTGTCAGTGCTCTGGTCGCCGGCACGACAACAAAGGTTGCCGCGTACGTGTTGGCAAGGGTGATGTTCTTTGTATTTGAACCAAGTTTTTCCGTTGAGACGTTTCCGGTTACCACAGTGTTGAGTTGGATGGCGGCGGTCGCCATGATTCTGGGTTCCGTTATGGCGATCGTGCAATCTGATCTCAAACGAATGTTGGCTTACTCGTCTATCGCACAGATTGGCTACATCGTTTTGGGTATCTGCCTCGCCAATGAGATGGGGTTTACAGGAGGAATCCTGCACCTAGTCAACCATGCGTTCATGAAATGTTGCCTATTTCTAGTGGCTGGCGCCATCGTTTACCAAACGGGACGTCGAGAGATTCACACTTTTCGAAACCTTTCCAGAAAAATGCCGTTGACTACGGCAGCGTTTACCATCTGCGCATTTGGCATGATCGGCCTTCCACCGACCGGTGGTTTTTTTAGCAAGGTCTACCTCATTCTTGGCGCGATCGACGGGGAGCAGTGGGTGTTTGTTGGCGTCATCCTGGTTAGTAGTGTGCTGGCCATTGGTTACCTGGCCAATGTCGTCCGCTACATGTACCTACCTGCTGACGACGACGAACTCGCCGCAGAAACGACCGTGTCGTCTCACGGAGAGTTGGAACGGGAGAATGTGCCGTTAACCATGCTTGTCCCCATGCTTATCCTAGCTGCGGGGGTCGTCCTGCTTGGCCTTTTCAATGGCGTGGTGGTTTCCCAGTTCATTGATCCGGCTATCCCGATCGGTCTTCTGAGGTGACAGGATGACCACAGCCGCTGCCTGGGTGTGCATCTTCGCGCCGCTGATCGGGGTGGCCGTCACGCCGTTACTTGGCCGATTCAGTCGGACGGCGCGAGATCTTGGCGCCCTTCTGTCGTCCCTGGTTGCAGCCGTGGCCGCGCTGAGTTTGTTGCCGGGTTTGTTGCATCCCGAGACGCTTCCACTTGAACACGAACTTGCATGGCTCGCAAACCCGATCGAAATTGGCTTTGGGGTGCTAGTTGACGGCCTGAGCATTGTCCTTGCCAACGTCGTAGCGGTGATCAGCTTCGTCATCATGGTCTATTGCC
>DTWD01000206.1 GCA_012963185.1 Acidobacteriota bacterium | reverse complement strand
GATGATGCTGGCCGACATGGGCGCTCGCGTCATTAAAGTCGAACAACCCGGAAAAGGTGATGACACACGTGGGTGGGGGCCACCGTTCCAAAATGGAGAGAGCGCCTATTTCCTGAGTATCAATCGTAATAAAGAAAGCGTTACGTTAAATCTAAAACACCCTGAAGGACGCCGGGTACTCGACGCCTTAATCGAACGGTCTGATGTACTCGTAGAAAACTTTCGACCTGGAACACTAGACAAAATGGGATTGGGATACACGTCTCTATCAAAACAGCGACCCGATCTTGTTTATTGCTCTATCTCTGGTTTCGGACAAACTGGCCCGAGACGCCGCGAGCCGGGTTACGACGCCGTGATGCAGGGTGAAGGCGGTCTTATGAGTATCACGGGCTCAAATGATGGTCCCGGCTATCGCCTGGGCGTCGCAATCGCCGACATTGTCTCCGGCATGTTCTCCGCTTACGGCATCGCAATCGCCTTACTTGCTCGTCATCGAACAGGACGCGGACAGTTTGTTGATGTCGGCATGCTAGATGCTGTTACGGCACTTCTGACCTATCAGGCGGGTATTTATTTTGCGACCGAAACCGCCCCCGCACGTTTGGGCAACCGACATCCAACGATCGCCCCCTACGAAACGCTCGAGGCAGCAGACGGCGACCTCGTCGTGGCGGTTGGGAACGATCAACTGTGGAAAACATTCTGTGGTGTGCTACAACTTGAAACACTTGCAGATGATGATCGATTCAAAACAAATAAAGATCGGGTTTCGTCGCACGATGAGTTACGTCCATTATTAGTCGAACGACTAAAAACACGACCAGCAGCAGAATGGCTCTCAAAACTTAAAGAAGCAGGTGTTCCGTGTGGTGGTGTGCGTGACCTCGACCAACTCTTTAGTGACCCACAGATCATTGAACGCGCGATGGTCGTGACACTCGATCACCCGGCTGCCGGACTCATCCGGCAACTTGGTGTCCCGATCAAGCTAAGCGATACGCCTGGTGCCGTACGCACACCGCCACCGTTACTCGGCGAACATACCGAAACAGTTCTTAGAGAACTCGGCCTGTCAATGGAAGAGGTCGAACACCTCAGGCAAAGTGGTGCCGTCTAATGATTGTTTAGAGACGATCCCAAATAGGTAAGAGATACCTCGAAACCATTTCCTGGTAATTAATTAACGGTCAATGACTAGTAATAATTCGCGCTGAACAAATGACAATAGATCCTCTGCGGTCAACTGACCAATTGCCGGATGACCCACAATTACCTGCTCGTCACTGAGTACTCGACTTCCACGAGTACGTCCGGTTCGGCCGATCAGGGCGGGTGGATCGTTTGCTGTATCAATAACTACTTCGATGTAGGCATCTCGAGGCGAGTCGAACGATAACCGGACAGCTCCATTCGGTGTCGAAATGGAGCACCGATAACTTTCTGCAGTGAGTACAGAGGCTACCGTCCTCATGACAGGAACTGCAATCCGTCCTAATGCCTGCCGACCTTCGGCCTCGGCAACAGCGGTGCGTTTCCGTCGTTCCGCCGAACTAGTCTTAGCCTCAGCAAGCGTACGCCGGATTCGTTGCCCGATTTCCGCGGTATCCATCAGGAACTCCGACTCGATGTACCAAGCTCATAGATTCGTACCAATTCGATCAATTTGTAGCCCTTGGTTTGGTAAGGCGGAATTATCCGTTCAGTATGGAGAAATTGAATCATACCCTCATCAGCATAATCCGGCTCACCGAACTCAGAATCGGTCGACAGTGCTACATTAAGTTTTTCAAGCGTCATGGTTTTCTCTAGACTCTTCCGCCTCAGTGGGATTACCCCCAACACTCGGCGCTTCTGATAAAACTCCCGCACTCCAAATTCAACATAAATCTCATTACTAATGAAGTTATACTCGACATCCGCCCGTGTCGCCGACGCGTCTTCGACGCGCATCGAAACAATACCAGGTTGCTCCGCAAGCCATAAAAGAAGCTGCTCGGTGAAATCTCCCTCGCCAGACCATTGGTCGCGATCAATCCTCACCGCCACACCCATGAGCCACGTATCCTACTTTGTGGCGAAACCAATGAACATGTCGGCAGTCATCAATAGACTGGGGCAATTGAGCGCTTCAGCAGAATCAGTAGGGGATGTAATAGCTTCTAATTGCCCGCCACTGCTCACGGCATTGCTATCCATTCGCAACCAACAGAGTCGCCGCCGCACGCATCCCGATTGCAACTGCTTCTTGGCTACCGACACGACGCACCAGCACATGGTCAGCAGCGTTATCTCGATTCTCGACGCGAATCGACTGTCCGGGAGTTAATTCATTGCTCTCAAGAAAACGCAGGAAATCGGTATCTTGGTTGCTTACACGACTAAGAACAAGCGACGTGTTCAGCGGGCAGGTCAACAAACTTTGATATCTCGGCGTCACGATAGAGCCATCGGAATCAGGAATCGGATCCCCATGGGGGTCTACGCTCGGTCGCCCCAACATCGCATCGATCCGATCGATAAGGCGATCAGAAGCAGCATGTTCCAATCGTTCTGCCTCTTCATGAACTTCAGCCCAACTCATGTCAAGCACCTTGACAAGAAACAGCTCAAGTACACGATGACGACGTAATACCAGTGCGGCCAGCCTCTGACCAGCTTCCGTTAGTTGAACCCCAGCATAAGGTTCGTAGCGCACGAGACCGGTTTCAGCAAGCGCTTTCACCATAGTCGTCGCAGTTCCAGGAACAACGCCCAGCGCACTGGACAACTGTCCCATCGACACTAGCTCACCACGGTTATTTTGTGGAATCTCTGCCTGATAGATCGCTTTAAGATAATTCTCAACCGTACTCGATTGCGGCATTGGTTGCATAATTAAGTCGCCCTCATAATGAATCTAAAAATACTAGCAAGGAAGAACGGCGCTCTGACGATAATTGTTCAAATCCTTGGCGCGCAATCTCCGCTTCTTGCCCATGCCGCATAATGGCCTCAGTGGTATTCGCGGCACTGCCATCATGAAGAAGTGGTCTGCGATGACGTAAACCCCATAGTGCCGGCGTACGGATCTCTTCCGGCTCTGCACCAGCCTGGCGAATACCATCGCCCGTGCCAATATCATGCAGGAGGAGATCAGAAAAAAGTGGCACACGCTGATAATCGAACAGCGGGTTGCTACTAGCGCTAGTTGTCAGTGAGGGCACATGACACTTTGCGCAACCGATGCTATCGAACAGTACCCGTCCAACACTGACGGCTTCCGTAATTTCGCCTCGGGGTGGCGGCGCAAGAAATTTCATGAACGATTCAAAGTTATCGATGCCTCGCCGGCCGGTTTCCGGTTCGAGGACATCTTCCGGGTCCGGTATAAGGTCACATCGCTGCAGTTGTTCAGGCATCAAACGAAACGTCAATTCTGCTGGAAAAAGATCGTTGGTAATGCCCATCTCATTTCGATACGCATCCGCACCAAACTCAAGTAGCGTCGCCAGCTGAGACTTCCATCCAAAACGACCGACCCGTGCATTACCAGTGACCAAGTCCACAACCATTGGCGCCCGTCCACTAATTCCGTCGCGGTCAAGATCATAGGGATCAGCGAGTGATTGAATCGTTTCGTCAGGAATAGCTTCGACAAGTCCAGCCCCAAACAAAGGAATTGGAGCTCTGCGAGAAATAACGTTAGCGTCCGCAGGAATTACCGACTGACAATTGTGTGTCGGAATGGAAAAGATTTGAAAAAGTGACCCTCTCTTCGGATCAATATCTCGGTACGATCCGTCTGAATCAAGGATACCCGCTCGTGTCGTGGTCATCGGTGCAATACCACCAATGGCCGGCACATTATGGCATCCGGCACAACTAGTGTTGTTGTATGCAGGCCCAAGCCCTTCCTCGGCATTTTCGACCTCAAGGAAATCATCGCGGCCTAGCAGAAACTCTTCAAATTCCGTCGCGCTCAATCCGGGTAGCGGATCGCCAAAACTTGGTTGGCGCTGCGCCTCTGCCTGTGGGGAACCTAAGAACATGATTAATCCCATACCAAGACAAACAGTCGCTACGACTCGAAAAAACCTGATCATCGGTCTGCGTCCTGACGGTCCGCATGGACGATGATGGCGCCACGCATAAAATTGTGACCCGCACCACACAAGCGCGAGCATTCAAATTCATAGCGACCGACATCGACAGCTTGAAATCGCACAACAGCTTCACCCTGTCGGCGTTTGGGTACTAAAACATTGACGTCGTTTCCAATAATGCGAAAGCCATGCATTGTATCGTTACTATGAATTCGTAACTCCAGACTTGTTCCGATAGTCACGTGAATTTCCGATGGCGTAAAACTAAAGCGTTCAGCAAGAATCGTTACCACTCGGTGATCAGTCTGTTCGGCTTGTATTTTTGAGACGGCCAACATCCCACTCACAATCAATAGTCCCCAAACGAGCAACCTCTGCATTAAAACCACCATCCCAACCCGACATTAAATGAGTTCGGCGCAGGAAGAACCTCACTCCGATTACGTTGCACCGTATAGTCGACTTTGACCGCAACGTCAGGGTCTGGGAAATACGTAATACCGAACGACCACGAATCCCGGTCGAATGCAGCAACCGAATTAAATCCGCTTGGCATTCGATATTGCGTATCGAAATTTTCGTAGCGTATAAACGCTGCCAACTCTCGGGGAGCGGGGTTAGCTAACAAAAAGTAAGACCCTTCAACATAAAAGCCCCGAAGTTGTTCAGCAATGTTTGGATTTACCCCAACGATGCGCTGCAAAGAGTTGTTCAGCTCGGCTATCCCATCGAGAAACGCATGCGCATAGAGACCGCGAACATCAAACTCCGCCCAGTGATAACGTCCGTCGAACTCCGCCATGGTGACACTGACGTCACCTCGAGGAAATGCAAACCCCGAATCGCCACTCCAAATACTCGCACCCAGTACCAAACCAGGTGTTCCCACAAATTCCACGCGCCCGGTACCCGCGACATGCTTTGCGTTCGATTCAGCTCCTTTCTGACGACCATCCCGAAGACCACTATCAGCACTGAACCCAGATGCGTCGAGTGTTTCCATCGCGTAAGCTCGGTAGCGAAAACCGTTCCCCACTTCGCCATGAACACCAGCGCCTGCGCCAAACCAAGTCGTCGGAATAATTACCGTCTCAACAGACGGTCGCTCAACGCCATGAAACACTGGCGGCTCATGGCGCTCATTAATAACGCCGACTGGAGCAAGAACCATTCCAGCCCTAACATTGAAACTTCGACGCACCAGAAAGTCGACATACGCTTGTTCAAGCTCAAGCTCTCCGTCAGTCCCCTTAGACACTACTGCGTGTTCAAGTTCAAGCTCGGACACAAATCTCACACGATCAGAAAAGCTGTGGTTAAACAGAAGAACAAACCTATGGAAATCAAGCACAGGATCCTGGAATTCAGCGTTATTGAAATGGAAATCCATGTACCCAGAAATAGGACCAGTTCGTGGCACCAAGGAACTAGCAGTGTTGCCATCACCTGCCTGCCTTCGAAGTGATAAGTTTTTGCTGGCAGGGAACTCGGTATTCACACCGGATTGAGTACCAACATCTGTCAACTGTCCTTGCCGGAAAGACCGTACTCTTTTAGGTAACTCAAAGTCACTCTCCTGAGCCATCGCATTCGGCACACCAAGAAGGAACAGGAGGCAAATAATTTTGCCATATAGAAACCTATATTTTGTAACCATTACTTATTTATTTTGATTATTCAAAATAAAGCATCTTCTTGTCAAGTAGAAGAATTTGACCTGCTACGATCAATGCTAATGGACAAACTATCAACCCAAGGAAAACCAGCCACTCGAAGGGCAATACTCTGCTCAGGTGGTCTTGATAGCGCGGTCTTAGTAGCAAGCGAACTCGAGGAAACACGGAGCCTATACGGTGAGAAAGCCTATATCCAGCCAATCTATGTCAGTAGCGGTTTTTCCTGGGAAACTGGCGAGCGAGCCCAAGTCATCAAGTTGATACAGTCAAAACAACTCGCGGGGCTAATTGAACCGCTCGCTTGTTTAGAGTGCCCTGTCTCCGACACATACCCGTCGAAGCACTGGGCACTGAACGGTAATCCGCCGGCGTACGACACTCCAGACGAAGATGTTTATCTGGTGGGACGAAACATCCTATTACTGGCCAAGGTTTCGGCTTACTGCGCTATCAATCAAATCGAGCGTATCGCGATTGGTCCACTCGCTGGAAATCCTTTTCCAGACGCGACTCCCCAATTCTTTGCTTCGATGCAGCAAGCATTGAGTCAAGGTTTGGACCACGAACTTGAGATCGTTGCCCCGTTCAGCGAACTCAGCAAACCTGATGTCATCAAACGCGGACACTCACTCGGAGTCCCGTTTGAATTAACGGTGTCCTGTATGAAACCACTCGAAACGAAACACTGCGGCCGCTGTAGCAAATGCCGCGAAAGGCTTCTTGCCTTTGGAGAATCAGGAATTACTGACCCGGCTTCTTACGACTTCAAACCAAGCGACATAATTCGCGGTCTATAAGACCAACTGCCACTACCCAGGATGTGACGACTCACAATGTCCATCAAAGTGCGAGTCCGGATGCAAATCGAGTTTTCTTCCCACTAGTGGAGGTAAGTGGCGTAAAGGCTCACTCAGAAACAATTCCTTATGAAGACGCGTCAAAACCCTGTTCAGGCCTCTCTCATTAGGTGCATGAACCACGATTACGCCTCCACTCTCGGCAATAGGGAAACGACGCTCATCGAGAAAATCACGGTCCATTGTGATCAATGTTCGATGCAGTTGCCGGGACATTTGGTAGTGAGCCTCATCAGCCGCTCGGCGTAAGTCTTCGTGCTCCATAACAAAAAAGACATCCCAGCCAAGCTTCCGCCGCATGTAACCCACCACACTAGCTGGCACGTTGGCGTCAACGTAAATGCGTGGCACACTACTGGACGCATCAATATGAGACCCGAGTTCAGACGCTAGGGTGCGCATGGCTCACCGCGAAGAGGACACTCCCTTCCTCGCCTGCTGTGTTAACGACGCCATGAGAGCATCTCGATCATGTATAAGCTTCTTTAGTTTCCGTTGATTTCTCTTTGAGCCAACCACGTATTCACTAAAAAGCGGGAACGCAATCGTGGAGTCTGCATACACAACAACCGCATCCGGTAGCATGCCGGGATTTATCTTTCCCCAACTAACAGCCTCGGCGGGCGTCGCACCGGACAAGCCTCCCCAAACAACTTGGTCAGTTGTAATTTGAATGAAATAGTCATTTCCACCCTTCTGAATTCCGTAAATTTCCCACAAGGTAGGTTGCCCTTGTAAATAAAAGTTTTTTGGTGAACCACCGCCGAGTATGACGCAGCCATTCTTTTTACCAGCAAGGATAATGGCGCATACTTCATTGACATCCCGATTCGGATCGATCATGAAGCCGCTGCCTTCTAAGAGTGCATGTCGAGCAATATTCATACCGATAGAGCTATCCCCAGGTGAGGAGGTATACAGCGGTACACCTACTTCAGCCGCTTTAGCCACCACCGAATAATCGACGCACTCAGGGTTACGATCAATGAGGTCGCGACCCAATTGGTAATGCAAATCCGCGCTTGACGTAGGCCCTTTAAGTTTTGAGCGCCTGAGGAAATCTCGGATATAGGCATCTGTTTGTAGTAATACGGTTGCCGGAAAAAGTATGTCGTAGATTCGAATCACCCCATCCTCATACAACTCAACGTCGTCAAGAAAAGGCGAGCCACGGTGCAGTGTGAAATTAAGAGCGTAATGCAGGTCGTGGTAAAGGTTAGCTCCGGTGCTAACAACAAAATCCACTAATCCACGGTCCATCAACTCAATAACACATCCACCTAAACCGGCGGGGGTCATTGCCCCGGCAATTGTGAGTCCGATGGTTGCGTCATGAGCCGGATCGAGCATTTTTTCCGTGAACAAACTGCAAGCTTCGGACAGTCGTCCAGC
Organism: Acidobacteriota bacterium; assembly: GCA_012963185.1. Next base: position 1,245 of record DTWD01000206.1, on the reverse strand, counting down.
ATTAAATGCTTGAAACCCCTTGTCAATCAGGGCGCGAACTTCCTGACTGCCAGCAGGCCGGTAATAGCGAATTGGCTTACCACTCAGGTGGCGCTTCGTTTGCTTCTCTGGTAAACCTGGTGTGCGATGTGGCACCTTAGCCGTACCTCAAAAGCTGCTTATCATTTTTTTTGCAACAGTAACGACCATTACAGATCGCCTGATTACATTCTAGGGCAGACCTGTTTTTTGACGCGAATCAAAATATTATTCTGTTGAAAACGCGCTCTCTCTTCGTAAGAAGACTCAAATGCGCCAACCATTTGTAAACAATCTGGGAAAAGCTGTGAATACTTCAAAAAACCGTCTATTAAAACTCGCTGACTTTCAGTCTAATTTCGATAACACGGCGCCAGTGTCAGAGTTTTCACAAATGCTCAGCATTACGCTCGGCGTCACGGAAACAATGACCGTTGTTGCGGCCAAGTTACAACGTCTCGTCCGCTACTCATGCTGCGCATTGTTCTTGCAGGACGAGGAACAATTGCTTTGCCGATTTGTATCGGGCGTCGATGGGCAATCAATCAAAAACAATCCCGTTCTCTTTGAAGAGCAAGCAAAAAACTGGCTGGGTCACATTCGACCATCAACAGTCGCAGTGGAGCCGCACATCAACACCTTAACTAGCAACACCTTTCAATCCAAGCTTATGATCTCCCTTGTATTTCAAGATCGCTTGCTTGGCGCATTGACCCTGTACCACAGGGAACACAGCGTGTACACCAATGAGCACGAGTCCTTAATCAGATGCATAAGTCCAGAAATTTCAGCGATCGTAGCGAACTCACTGCTCTTCAATAAAACCCAGTACGAATCTTTATCAGATCCACTGACTGGCCTACCGAACAGGCGTGCTTTCGTTAGATATTTAAAAGAAACTCTAAGTAGCGCGGAGCGTATGCAATCACAACTAGCGCTCTTTGTGATCGACTTAGATCACTTCAAACAAATTAACGACCGCCACGGCCACCTTATCGGCGATCAAGTTCTATGTGACTTTGCCCATATGATCGGCTCTATCATCACGCCCCCACACTTCTGCGCACGATACGCCGGCGACGAATTCATCCTGATACTTTCCAACTGCAATAACAGGACCGTTCAGAGAATCTACAGAGAATTAAACTTCGGCGTTGAATCGCTAATAATCGAAACAAAATCAGGTGCAACGATAACGCTAAAGGCGAGTACCGGGATTGCCACATT
>DTWD01000205.1 GCA_012963185.1 Acidobacteriota bacterium | reverse complement strand
GGTCCGCATCCGCCAGCGCCCAATAGGGCCATAGACCTGATCAATTAGCCTCACACCGCGCTCGATGAGGGTGTTTCCAGACGCAATCTTTGTGGCCTTTCGATCAACAAAATATGACCCAACGAGCATCATATCCATGAGTTTTTTCGCCTTCTCATCAACCCACGGTAAAGATGATGCATCCTCGACTTCATGAGTTTCCCATTCAGACGCTGACTCTGGGGGCACATAGTCATGTTCAACCGCTAAGTCATACAGTTCGGTATTCAACAACGGTCGAAATCGATTTGGGGTGGCAATGATTGAGTTTGGATGATCACGGACAATAGCCAGCATCAATTCTCTAGTCGCATTTAACTCTTCAATGGTTTCTGTTGGGACCCCCATGAGAAAGTTGTACAGCGTTTTCATCTCGGGAAACCGTGCCAACTTCCTGTTACATTCGAGAATATCTTCCGTCGTGCAATCTTTCTTAATCAACTTCAAAATTCTATCACTACCACTCTCAGCACCGACATGAATGGTGTCAGTTCCGGCTTTGACTAGCTTTCCGAGGAACTCATCACTCATGCGTTTTATTTCATTAATGCGCGCACCTCGAAAACCCAACTTAACCTTAAGTTCCCGTCGAGAGATCTCATCCACAATCCCTTCAACATGTTTCAAATTAGGAAAGGAATCATCATCAATGAAATAAACAAAGTTCGCCTGGTACCGATCCACAACGTGTTCAATATGGTCGACCACATTCGCGACATCGAGCGGCACCCATTTCTTGCCAGGAATATCCCGGTACTGAGCCGGTGAACTGCAAAACGTGCACAAGTAAGGACATCCAAGCACCGAATACATCGAAAAAATTCGGCTGTCGTGCCCGACATGGCCGTACACATCGTAATTGTCAATTAAGTCGTACGGAATATCTTGGTACGGGATGTCCTCAAACGCCTCAACCTTTGGGTTAACCGCAATCCTCCCATCCGCACTTCGATACAGAATACCTGGCACATCAGTAGGCTGCGTCCCACTTTTTAGGCATTGCACCAAGCCATGAAATGAGTCATTGCCATACCCACTCACAACAAAGTCCACATGTGGTTCGTTCTGAAGAATTGATTCAGGATTAAAAGTTGCATGCGGACCGCCGCACACAACGTTGACCTGGGGATCGACACCTTTGACAATCGAAGAAATTTTTGACGCCTCAGCAACGGGCGTCCCACTCAACACAGAAATCCCAACAAGAAGGGTTTCACGGTCGATCAGTGCTCGAAGATCTTCCTCCCATCCGCGGGGATTCAAACGACAGTCATAAATGGCAACCGGTTCTCCATCTTTGACTAAACTCGCCGACGTATAAAGCAATCCGAGGGGAATATGCCTGACGAAAGCGCCCGATCCCCCCTGCTGGGGTTGCACAAGAAGAATCTTATTTCTCATTGGAAAAGACTAAAATCTCCCCGCATATAGTACAGTAGGCGCCGTCAACTACCAAATAGAGCCTAATTTGACATAAGTAGTTTTATCATCAGTTCTTGAAACGATTTGTAAATGTTCTAAGTAGAACTTAATGAGGCCTCAGACGGTCGAACTCATCGCTCAATAGTTCCAGACTGACGATCGAACGATCTGATCACAACGGACGGCACGGACATTACCTGCGCGACTGTTCCGTCGCCACATGACTAACGACTCTCATGCAAGCAGGTCTAGTTGACAACCCCCCCCCCTCGTCCGTCCGTCCTGATCACCGGCTGTAACGGTTACGTTGGCCGTAACCTCATTAAGTTGCTAGGAGACACGGTCAATTTTATCGGAGTTGACTGCATGCCAGGTGGCAATGAATCCGAACTTATTGATCTTCGAGACGCAACTTCATACACCCAGCTAGACAAGTACACCTTCGATTACGTCTTACACTGCGCATGGGATCAAATCTCCCGAAATATCTACGAGAACAATATGCAATGCGCTCGTAACCTCTTCAATTATCTGGACCAAAAAATACCGCAAGGCCTCATTTTTATTAGTAGTTCTTTTGCGTCAACGACCACGGGCATCCAATACACACGATCAAAAATAGCGTTCGAAAACATGCTTTTTGAATCCGGCATACCGTTCATCATTATCAGACCAGACATGCTGTATTCCGCTGACGAAAAAAAAATGCAAGAGCACCGCAGTTACATGAAAAAAGGGTTCGCTATTTGCATTGGTAATGGGCAGTCACTTCGAAGTCCAACGCACATCAACGACCTAGTACAATTGGTTCATAGAATTATTACGACTAAGCAATTTACGAATAAAGTGTACGAAATAGGCTCGCCGATTCCGTATTCACAGGAGCAAATCCTCAGGATTGTGGCCGCATCAATCGGTCGAAACCCTTTTATCGTGAAGATCCCAACATTTGTGGCGCAATTACTGTTTCAAGTCACAAAGAAGGTCGACCCAGAACAAGCCCGAACAATCGGCTATGACAGAGTTGCCGATTTACGCGCCTTGCGCGAAGACTTCGACTTGCAACCAAGGGATTTCAACACGGGCGTGACTCAGTAACGTGGCGAATGAACGATTATTAATTCTTGGAGGCAATAGCTTCCTCGGCCTCCACTTAACACGTGACCTCGCCGCCAAATACAACACAACGCCGACCTATTTAACCAACAGACCGTCAGACTTTAACTTTGTACGTTGCAATTTATTATCAAAGCCCGACTTGCATAGCCTCGGACAATTTGACTACGTGATTCAATACTCGTCCATCATTGCGGGCAGTAATAAGAAACAACAAAACCTTGAGATGGTTCGTAATGCCGTCGAGTACGCAAACACAACGCAAGCCAAATACATTTATATCTCCAGCTCTCAAGTCAATTTCACGATTGATTCAGATTACCGTCAATCGAAGATTGAAGCTGAGCGCCTCATCCAAGAACACTCTGCGAACTTCGTCATTATCAGACCTTCTGCTCCATATGGATCCCCTCTGCCGTTTGCCTTCACACGACAGCAACCATTTCATGTACTTGCCAACCTTGTATCACGCCTTCCAGTAGTCCCAGTAATCGGGAACGGACAATATTTACGACAGCCGGTTCATGTCACAAACTTGAATGCGTTAGTCGAGAAGTGTCTTACGGCACCAACTCGGAACAGGGTCTATGAAATCGGAGGGCCCAAGCAACTAACCTTTGACGCGATCATTGACATCATCTCCATGGCCCGTTCAAAACACACGTTTAAGTTACACCTTCCTAAATTTATCTTTCGAATCGCCTCGCACATGACTAATTTCATTGATGCCGAACTCGTCAATGCCGTAAGTTCAGAT
>DTWD01000204.1 GCA_012963185.1 Acidobacteriota bacterium | reverse complement strand
TCCTGCCTTTGATATCACGCCCCACCGGTTTGTGTCTGCCATCATTACCGAGCACGGTATTTGTCGGCCACCGTATGTGGACAGTTTGAAAGCTGTTTGTGAACTGACGTAATTGGCATGGACATTTTAGGTATTGAAACGTCCTGTGATGAGACCGCCGCCGCTGTCGTCTCTGATTCGGGTAACCCATTGCGACCGTGGATAGTGCGATCCAATGTTGTTGCGTCCCAGACGGATATTCATCGCGAATGGGGTGGGGTTGTCCCTGAGATCGCTTCACGTCAGCATATTCGAGACATATGTCGTGTGGTTGAACGGGCAATATCAGACTCAGGTAAAAACTGGTCTGATATTGGTGCGGTCGCTGTTACGCAAGGGCCGGGGCTGGTTGGGTCCCTCTTGGTCGGAGTGTCATTTGCAAAGTCGTTAGCATGGTCGCTTGGGATTCGACTAGTACCGGTGCATCATCTTGCCGGCCATATCGAGTCTCTCGTTATTGAAGGCGGTCGTATGCCCCTTCCAGCTGTTGTATTAGTCGTGTCAGGGGGGCACACGAATCTTTATCGCGTGACTTCTGGAAAGAATGATCAGGTTGATTATCAATTAATCGGTCGAACTCGTGATGATGCAGCTGGCGAGGCGTACGATAAGGTGGCCACACTTCTTGGGCTGGAGTATCCGGGAGGGCCGGTGATCGATCTTCTTGCAAAACAAGGAAACGACCAGGCAGTACAGTTTCCATTTGCGCGGATGACACACGATGATCGCAATGCTGGTCCGATGGTTGATAGACCAGTCGGTTTAGCGGCGACGCATCGCTATCGTCTTCTCGAGTTTAGTTTTAGTGGATTAAAAACAGCTGTCAAACGATATGTTCAGCAGCGTAACGCACAGGTGGCTACTAGGAGCGGTTTGTCAGCCGAAGAGGTGGCAGACATTTGTGCGAGTTTTCAGCGTGTTGTGGTTGATAGTCTGCTTGACCGAACTTTTCGGGCGGCACGCCAATACAATGCTAGAAGCATTGGGATTGCGGGTGGTGTGTCGGCTAATTCTCGTCTGAGAGCCGATGCTACTGCCCGGGCGAATCAAGAAGAGGTGCCCTTATTCTTACCAAGTCTTTCATTGGCGACGGATAATGCCGCAATGATCGGTGCCGCTGGCCTCAAGCTGTACCATGCGGGTTCGACTGCTTCGCTAGATCTCAACGCGCAGGCTTCCCTGGCAATGTAGATTGACGCAATGAGTTGGTACCAGCAGACACATTGGCGGATTTTGGTCGCACTGGGATTGGGGTCGGTGTACGGAGTTGTCGCCGCGCTGAGTGGGTGGGGTGAGTTCACCGGTGACTGGATCACTCCGTTTGGGACAATTTTTTTACGTCTTCTTCTATTAATTGCCGTTCCATTAGTACTCGCGTCACTGATTACAGGCATTGCATCACTGGCTGACCTCAACAAACTGTCGCGTATTGGCGGTAAGACGGTCGCTATTTATCTGGTGACTACTTTTATTGCACTCATCATTGGCTTGGGTGCTGTGAATATTTTCCAGCCTGGCACTACGATTCCTGATGGTCTACGCACGCGACTGCAGGATACCTATCAGACTGACATCGCTGATCGAGAGACCGCTGCCCAGGAAGCGACTGAGGCTGGTCCGCTTGAACCCTTAGTTGAGATGGTGCCGGAAAACATTCTTGGTGCGGCAGCCAATAATCGCGCGATGCTGAGTGTTGTGTTCGTTGCATTTTTATTTGGTGTGTCCTTAATGCTCTTGCCTCGAGAAAAAGCCAAGCCGTTGCTCGATTTGTTCGACAGCCTTAACGCTGTCATCATCAAGATCGTTGAGATTGTGATTGGTTTTGCACCACTGGGTGTTTTTTGTCTGATCGCCGGAACGATCACAGCGGTGTCGGGAGACGATCCGAGCGATGTATTCCAGTTATTGAGTGCGTTAGGTCTTTACTGTTTCACCGTGGTGTTGGGAATGACGATTCACACGGTGGTTATCTACCCTTTGATGTTGCGGCTGTTCACGCCAATCCGGACGCGAGACTTTTTTGCAAGTATTCTTCCTGCGCAATTGGTTGCTTTCTCCACATCATCGAGTGCAGCGACCCTTCCGGTCACGATGAAACATGTTCAGAAGAACATCGGTGTGTCGGATGAAGTGGCATCGTTTGTTTTGCCGCTCGGCGCGACGATTAACATGGATGGAACAGCTCTTTATCAGGCGGTCGCCGCAGTATTTATTGCGCAAACCCTCGGTATACCCCTTGATATTGGTGCTCAGGCAACGATCGTGTTTACCGCGTTGCTTGCTTCGATTGGTGCTGCAGCCGTACCCAGTGCTGGTATCGTGATGCTGGTTGTTGTCCTTGAATCCGTCGGCGTACCAGTTGCTGGTATCGCTTTGATTCTCGGTGTCGATCGGATTTTGGATATGTGTCGGACAGCCGCGAATGTAACTGGAGATGCGACGGTCGCGACGGTTGTTGCAGCAAGTGAGAATCAATTATTTCCGACAGTCATGAATAAACTGAAGGGTGATAGTCCTTCTGCTGGCCGGTTGCAGAGATGAGGTGCTGACGATGGCACCAACACGCGATGAGGCCTGGGTGTTGCTGAAGGAATTTACGGCTGGCGAGAGTCTCTTAAAACATGCGCTGGCTGTTGAAACAGCAGTAAGCGGTTATGCTCGGCTGTTCGGTGAGGATGAAGAAGCATGGGGGATCGTCGGTCTTCTGCACGATTTTGATTACGAGCGGTGGCCCGAACCCGCAGACCACCCGTTTAGAGGAGCAGAGATCCTGAAAGAGCGTGGGTATCCGGAATACATGACTCGGGCTATTTTGTCGCATGCTGACTACAGTGGAGTAATACGGGAATCGCAGTTGGAACACACCCTGTTTGCATGTGATGAACTGGCAGGTTTTATCACGGCGGCGTCACTCGTTCGACCGACCAAGAGTGTGCTTGATCTTGAAACGCGTTCGGTAAAGAAACGTATGAAGGATAAAGCGTTTGCGCGTGCGGTGAGTCGCGACGATCTTCACCAGGGAGCGGAGGAACTCGGCATCTCTCTTGAAGAGCACATCACCAATGTCATCGGGTTTTTACGTGGCCGTGCGGAGTTCCTTGGTTTACGTGGCAACTTATAGATAGATGCAGGGCAAGATTGACCACATTTTCTTCTATGGCACATTAATGTGCACTTTTCCGCTTCGTGCCCGTGCCGGTATTGATGACTGGCTGGAATATGTCGGCAGTGGGCGCGTGGCTGGC
>DTWD01000203.1 GCA_012963185.1 Acidobacteriota bacterium | reverse complement strand
TGGAGCCAGAAGGTCTGCCGTCCCAGCCGATGATGACGGCATCATCCCCCGCAGCTATCGCAGTATCCCCGATGGCCCACCCTATCTGCTCAACCAGCGGCTCGGTCAGGGTTTGCCCGACGATGCCTCGGATATCGTATGCCTTGAAAATTTCGGCTGGGATTTTCATGAGGCCTGTGTCGTTAGAGGGTGGGCTTCGAAGCGGGTGGTCTGGAATTCGAATCCCTCCGGGTGCAGTAATCACTTACGACTTACGATGGGGACGACTGATTCGAATTTCGCTCTGTTCGTCGAACAGTGAAATATGCGAGAGATCCAGCGCCACTTGCATACTCTTACCAACTACTGGCTCGGCATGTGATGGTAGGCGACCGGTGATCTGACGCCCACTAAACTGGAAAGTAACATGCTTATCGAAACCATTGCTTTCGATCGCCTCAACAATCATGTTCGTATCAAAGTGACGTGCGGTTCCGTCAGAGACGGACACGTACTCCGGTCGAATACCTAAAACGATTCGGTCTCCCTCTTCAGGGACAGCAGTTAGCTCGCAGTGATCGATCCGAAGCAAACTGTCATCAGCGCTGTTGTCAGGCTGCACAAACAATCGACCATCATGTTTGACCACCACGCCATGGAGCAAGTTCATCGCTGGAGAACCGATGAATCCAGCGACAAATATATCAGCCGGGTTGTCATAGAGTTCTTGCGGCGCACCAACCTGTCGGACGATGCCTTTGGCTAACACCACAATGCGCGTCGCGAGGTTCATCGCTTCAATCTGGTCATGGGTGACATACACCACCGTTGTTTTGAGCCGATGATGGAGGCGCTTTATTTCAACTCGCATCTCGACACGAAGCTTCGCATCAAGATTCGATAAGGGTTCGTCGAACAGAAAGATGCTTGGATCTCGAACCAGCGCACGGGCCATAGCGACTCGTTGCCGTTGTCCACCAGAGAGTTGAGAAGGTCGCCGGTCTAACAACTCTCGAATCTGAAGTAGATCAGCGACATTGTTTAGCGACGCATCGATTTTGTCACGCGCTATTCCACGAACCTCTAGGCCAAATTTAATGTTCTTACGCACTGTCATGGTTGGGTAAAGGGCATACGACTGAAATACCATCGCGATGTCCCTGTCTTTGGGGTGGACGTCATTTACCCGGCGATCACCTATCAGGATGTCTCCGTCGGTGCTTACCTCAAGTCCTGCAATGATATTGAGCAACGTCGTCTTGCCGCATCCAGATGGTCCAACAAGCACAAGAAACTCGCCATCCTCGACCTCGAGATTAATGTTGTTGAGAACCATCGTCGAGCCAAAATGTTTCGTGACGTCTCGGAGTGCAAGTGATGTCATTGATTATCCTTTTACTGAACCCGCTGTCAGTCCACGCACAAAATATCGCCCAGCAAACACGTAGACGAGAAGAGTCGGTAGTCCAGCAATTATTGCTGCGGCCATATCAAGGTTGTATTCCTTAACTCCGGTACTAGAGTTGACTATATTATTCAGCGCGACAGTAATGGGTTGCCCTCCCCCGGCTGAGAACGAGACACCAAACAAAAAGTCGTTCCAGATTTGTGTAAACTGCCAGATTACTGTAACGACAATGATTGGCAACGATAGTGGCAGCATTATTCTTGTAAAGATGGTCAGAAATCCGGCGCCGTCGATTGTCGCTGCCTTGACCAACTCGCTCGGTACCGTGATAAAAAAATTACGGAAGAACAACGTCGTAAAACCAATGCCATATACGATGTGTACCAG
>DTWD01000202.1 GCA_012963185.1 Acidobacteriota bacterium | reverse complement strand
GCGACAACATACAGTCGTCAATAAACTATCTTGCGGCAGATGAACGCGAGGGTCGTATGACTGGCAGCCGGGGTTATAACGAGTCGGCTCAGTATGTAGCCGACAAGTTTGCCGCTATGGGATTGGAGCCTGGCGGAACGGAAGAATGGTTGCAGCAGGTTCCGTTCATCACGCGAATGCTTGACGTTGAAAATTCCGGTGTTACGTTGCACAAAAGCACTGGTGACGTGGACCTGGAGTGGGCAAAAGACCAGATCATCTACGCTGACCGGTTGCGCGCAGAGAACCGAATTCGTGGCGAGGTGGTTTTCGCTGGCTTTGGTGTACATGCTCCCGAGCTTGGTTACTCGGACTTTGATGAAATCGACGTTAGCGGAAAAATTGTCGCAACGTTCTCAGGCGCGCCTGCCACGTTCCCGTCCACGGAACGTGCTTACTACTCATCCGGCAGGACCAAGGCCGCAGAATTGGTAAGGCGCGGCGCGATTGGCCAAATCGGGCTAATGAGTCGCCTAGCGGAAAGACTAGACCCATGGGAAAATTGGACGCAAAACCTGGGCACACAACCAGGCATGTCCTGGATTGATGAGGGTGGCGAGGTTGCCGACTTTCATCCGGAACTTCAGGGTGATGCAAAGTTCAATCGACATTCAGCCGAGCAACTGTTCGAAGGCTCGTCACTGACTTTTGAAGAAGCGCTCGATGCGGCGGACGAAGCCCGACCCTTGTCTACGGCTCTGGGCATTGAGGTTACGATGTACCGCAGGGCGGAACATGAGCGCATCACCAGTCCGAATGTTGTTGGCATTTTGCGCGGCCGTGATCCGGACCTGGCAAACGAGTATATCGTCTATTCGACTCACCTCGATCACCTTGGAACCGGCGCACCGGTCGATGGTGACAGTATATATAACGGCCTGTACGACAACGCACTCGGGGTAGCGGTGACCATTGAGATAGCTCGCGCCTTTGCCTCCTTGTCGGTGCCGCCTCGCCGATCGATAGTGTTCGTCGCTGTTACCGGCGAGGAAGAAAAATTGGCTGGTTCAGACTATTTCGCGCACTATCCAACTGTACCATCGTCCGCCATCGTTGCGAACGTGAATATCGATATGCCGATGTTCCTTTTTCCAATGAATACAGTCACAGGTTATGGCGCCGAGCACTCATCTTTAGAAGGTCTCACTACGGAAGAGGCTCGAAAGGAGGGCTTCGAGTATATCCCCGATCCTTTTCCCGACCAGGTCTATTTCATACGTAGCGATCAATATTCCTTTGTAAGACAGGGGATCCCTTCTGTATACCTGGCAGAGGGAATAGGCTCCTCTGATCCTGCCGTGGACGGTCGCGCGGTACTCGATGCTTTTTTTGCGGAGCACTACCATCAGCCTTCGGATGATCTGTCTCAACCGATTGAATGGGAGACAGCGCTGAGGTTCTCACGTGCCGGTGCACGTATTGGTTACCGGATAGCGATGGAAGATCAGCGTCCTACCTGGAACGAGGGCGACTTCTTTGGTGAAAAGTTCGGCCATTGACCATAAACGGACGTTTGGTCAGCGAGTATTCAAACAAGAGAGAAATGCGAAACAACATGGTAAATGACGGGGGGACGGTCGGGATGAAAGAAGCACCCACATCCCGTTATGATTAATCAGCTCAAGAAAATTTTCGGAGTGTT
>DTWD01000201.1 GCA_012963185.1 Acidobacteriota bacterium | reverse complement strand
GCACTAGCTTGAGGGGCTAGCGGGCCCTAGGCCCATGGGGGTTCAAATCCCCCCTTCCGCACCAGCTCTACAGACCTAGATCGCTCAATGCCTCATTCACTGCTCTCACCTATGCTGTAGTAGCCTTGCCGCATCGTCAGAGACAGAGAAAACAATAGATTATGAAGCAACGAGTATCGATCGCCCCGCATCTGACGCGAATCGCCGCAATGCCAGTTGGCGAACTTGCTATCGTTGTCGGCATTTTCGCAGTCCTTGCGACTGCGTCCATGCACTGGGTAGTACGTAACATCACTGCCGCCCTACCGTCTGACCTTGGCGACCCCTTACTGAATACTTGGATTCTTGCATGGGATGCAGATCGGTTCCGGCACGGACTTGATGGGTTTTGGGATGCCCCTATGTTCTTTCCCTATCCATCGGCGCTTGCGTATTCGGAACACCTCCTTGGCGTTGCCATCTTCACGGCACCGCTTCAGTGGCTAACAGACAACCCAATCTTCGTGTACAACGTCGCCTATCTTGGATCATTTGTGCTCGCCGGAACGGGAATGTACCTACTGACAAAATCAATCACGGGTAGCCGCCTCGCCGGAGTGGTTGGCGGCATGGCTTTCGCCTTCCTACCATACCGCGCAGACCAGGCTCCTCACCTTCAAGTGTTGTTGTATGGCTGGATGCCTATTAGTCTGTGGGGACTGCACCGCTATTTCGAAAGCGGCCAACGAAAGATGCTCGTCGTTTTTGCATTCGCCTTCGTACTACAAGGGTTCTCAAACGGTTACTTCTTTTATTTTTTTTCAGCAGTCGTCGTGATTGTGGCATCTGTCGAACTTATATATCGAGTCCGTCAACGACCCATGATGCTCGTTGACCTGACCTGCACAGCGCTGCTGATGGGTGCCATGGTAGCTCCAATCGCCATCGCTTACATCGACGTTCGCGCCGACATGTCTCTAGTGAGATCGCGCAGTGAAATGGTGATGTTCAGCGCAAATGCCACCTCATACTTGCACGCATCACAAGATTTAGCGGTATGGGGTGAAAATCTCGAAACCTTGGTTGGCGGACGTGGCGGACCAGAAACGAAACTTTTCCCGGGATTTGGACTGTTCGTGATGGCTGCTCTGGGCCTTATCGGCCCGTTTACGTTGAGAGCACAACCTCCAGTCAATTCAAAACGAATTGCCATCACCTACAGTGCCGTCGCAATCGTCGGCTTTCTGCTTTCTCTCGGACCAGAACCAGCTATCGGGGATCTCCGACTTTGGACTACTGGACCATACGATTGGCTGCTGTCGTTAGTTCCAGGATTCGACGGACTGCGCGTTCCAGCGCGAGCAGCAATCGTAGTCTTTCTCGCGTTTTCGGTGCTCGCAAGCATCGGCACGCGTTGCATTGTCGACAGGATTTCCAGACGTGCAGCACTAATAATCACTTTAGTAATCACTACTGTGAGTGCAGCGGAGGGATACCACACCAGACGCATGGTTCCATTCCATCCAAACGGCCCCGAAGCTGAACGCGCAACAACAGAATGGCTACGACAACTTCCACAAGGGCCCACGATCATTTTGCCTTTCTATGACCGCAGAGATCGGGTTCCAAACATCATGCGCTCTGTCTACGCCACACTCCAACACGGACATCCTCTTGTTAATGGATTTAGTGGCTTTTCGACCCCTCTCGTCCGTTATTTTGAGGACACAATAAAGCTACGAGACTACCAGCAATATAACGATGTACTACATGGACTTCGTGCGATAGGTGTTCGTTACGTTGTGGTGCACGGACATCGATTTCGAAATACGCAAGAAGTCTCGATGCTCGTCGCAGCAATCCAAAACGAAGTCGAACAACTCGCAAATTCCTGGTTTTTTGGAACTAACTGGATCTTTGAATTGCAGCCATCAGACGAAACCCATGAACTGCCACCGACCGCACACAAACAAATTGACCGATCCGAATTTCAGGTATCCGCTTCGCACGACCAGAGACGACTTGAGCGCGCTTTCGACGGTGACTATCGAACGCGATGGACCAGTGATTCGCCACAAGCCGGACATGAATGGATGGAACTGCGGTTCGACCAACCAACGGACGTCTCACATGTGAGGTTGTGGCTACGACGAGCAGATTTCAATGACTACCCACGCCAATTGCTGATTGAAACCACCGAGGACGGTGAACATTGGGAAGAGCTGTACCAAGGACGTGGATTTCCTCGCCTGCTACTCAGTTTGGTAGAACGACTTGATTACGCACACTTGGACGTTCCGCTTCCGATAAATAAATCGCAGACACTCCGTCTTCGCCAAACTCGTAGTGACCCTGTTTTTTACTGGTCTATTCACGAATTGCACCTTTGGGAGCGATAATGGTCGTCGTATGCGGTCCAAACCCATATTCGCTGCTTTTCTAGCCGGTTTGTCAACCGTCGCAATCCTTGCAAATAACTCCAGTCTGAGCGAAAACGATGCAGGACTGGGACCCCCGACTTCTTACACAGCACTACGAACGGGCAACGTCGAGTCGGTCGGTCATATCAATAACGGTGTTCTGACGATCGACCGATTTACCTTCGAGTTTGAAGATGGTGATCTCTACCTCGCGCAATCGATCGAGGGCCACTCACCGATTGCTGTGTACCTGGGACAAGGTCGTGTCCATGCGGTTCCACCTGATGGCGTGGAATTGCAACAACTGAGAAAACTCATCGACGCGGACATGCTCGATGAACCATTTGATCGCGCTGTATTTTGGTTAACCGGTTCACTCTCTGAACAACTGCGCGCACTGGCTGACACTACCCCTGTCCCCGACGTCAAGAAAGCAGCTGAACTGCTTAAAGAACGTCGAGAACATCTCCTTGAAGACCAACTGGTAAATCCTGATAGCCGCGTGTTTGCTGAGCTCTGGCACAACACTCTCGACACTAAACTTCCAGTTTCCGACCAGCCGTATTTCTATGCCGACATCGATGGACAGAAGCATGATTGGTTCTCAATCGAAATTGACCCGAGCGAACGCGAAGAAATACGTGTTGCCCGTTTCGAGGACCGACACGATACTACGAATGTCTGGATGTCGTTCCATGCACTTGATGACTTCACGGCAACTGATACACCGGGACAATTTCCACGTAACCCAGACAACGAAGGACCAGCCAATCCTTCTTCCACCACGCAAGACGACTACGAATGGCAAGCAGTCGACTACGGCCTCCCTACACGAGTCTTGACACCGGATCATGAACGCTGGAAACCAATTCTCAGTATTTCTCGGACAGATGTTGATATTGCTATTAAAAACAATGGTGAGTCGGTGGCAAGCACGGCATCAGTGGTAGTTCCTTTCGAGCCACTTGCTGTACTACGTCTCCGAATATCACCATTTGCTCAAGTTACGGATGTCCGATGGCGAGCACAGCCAACTGAAAACTCAGACGATGTCAGGCAAGTTACGCTTTTCCCACCATCCGCTGATTCAGATCCGGCCGCCGACGTACCGGTTTCTCTGAGCGGCGATCCTCTGCACTTTGTGCAGGAAACTCACAAGCGACGAATGCAGGATGACCTCTACGAACCATGGCTAACGGTGTTTTTTCCTCGTATTGTCAAATCCGATGAACGTTTCATCCTCGAAATTGCTTATAAAGGTAAATTGGTCAGACGACTTCGTGGAGGACGCGGATACGTTTTAAAAGACACCATTAACTGGATACCAAGACATCCTGACACGAGGAAAAAAAAGTTCGGATTGACATTCCGCATACCGGAGCACTTGGATATTGCAAGCGGTGGACGGCGTGTCGAGGACGACATTGAAAACGGGACCCGGGTCACGCGATGGATCGTTAACACTCCAGTGCGATCGACAATGGCCTTTCAACTCGGTCGGTTTAATATTGAACAATTAACTGAAGATAACCTTCCGCCGCTGTCGATCTACTCTGACCGGAACCACCCAGGATTTTCGCCGGGAAGTCGCGAGCGAACATCACAGAATCTTATCGGTTCGCTTCGAACTTACATCGACTATTTCGGCCCCTACCCATTTGAGTCTCTAGTAGTCACAGAAACTCCAGAAACGGACGGACAAGCGTTTCCAGGCTTGGTCCTGCTAACGTTTGGGGCATTCGGACCATTACATTCGGGTGAGGCGGACCTGTTCTGGTCCCATGAAGTTGCTCATCAATGGTGGGGAGCAAGTGTCGATTGGGAAGATTACCGAGACCAGTGGATCTCTGAAGGATTCGCACACTATGCTGCCGCTCTCTACGCCCTTATTGGGCTTGAGGATGAAAATCAGTTCAACGAGATGCTTGATGCTTGGCGCCATGACGTCCTTGGCGAAGTGAATGTTGGTCAGGGAATTGGACTTAAACGTTACGGTTTCCGGCCTACCGTAATCCGAGAGAGCGACGGCAATAAATCTGGACCAATTGTCGCGGGATACCGTCTTCGGACGAGTGACACACCGTTTGATTACCGCATCCAGGTCTACGAAAAGGGCGCCTTCATCCTCCACATGCTGCGCATGCTCTCACTTGATCTTAAAACTGGAAGTGACGAACGATTCCGTTTATTGATGCGAACTTTCGCAGAAAACCACCGTGGAGCCGTGGCCAATACCCGTGCCTTTGAAGAAGCGGTCACCGTTGCCTTCGATGAACCGATGGATTGGTTTTTTGACCAGTGGGTTTACGGTACCGACGTCCCGACGTACCGGCCTGACCTGAAAACATCCCCGGTTCGAGACAGTGTCATGCCGTTCGTTCTGCATGGAACTATTCGACAAGAGAACGTGCCTGCGGAGTTTAAGATGGCGGTGCCAATACGTGTGGAGTTCGAGCATCACGAACCGTTGCTTCAGCGTATCTGGATTAATCAACCCGAAATCTCTGTCGAAATTCCTTTACCCGCAGAACCAACCAAGATTTTGTTCAATTACCAGCACGGCGTACTCGCGTCCGTGCAGTAGGCGCCTTGACATCCTTGAAACAACGACCGACAATCGGCCCAGACGCGTGCGCCAACGCATTCATTTACTTCGTTGTCTGGTTGTTAGAACTTCGACACAAAAAGATTAATCGGAGACTTTTAATTTACTATGCGTGATGTACGACAAGTCCGTGCTTACATCGAAAAACATAGGCACCGTCGCCAAAGTAACAAGGTGCTCCATGGTCACCCGTCTCCCGTGTTCTGGCATAACCAAGATGTGTCCATTCCGGAGATCATGGCAAATCGACATCGCGCGTCTCAGTCGATGCGCAAGCGGATCAATCTATACGTAGGAACACCTTACTGCCTGCCAACAGAACCTGATCGTTGTGGATTTTGCCTTTTCCCCAGTGAGGTTTACCGAGACCGACACCAGCTTGATACTTATCTGAACTATTTAAAACGGGAAGGGGAAATGTTTCGCCCTCATCTCGGTGGAACAGAGCTGGCAAGTGTCTATTTTGGTGGCGGCACCTCAAACTTGTACAAAGCTGATCAATACCCACAACTGATGGACATGGTGCGTGATTTATTTGATGTCCCGCCTCAAACCGAAGTCACACTTGAGGGAATCCCGCAAACATTTAATCACGAAAAATTGGCGGCTATGAAAGCATGCGGGGTCAACCGCATCAGTATGGGTGTACAACAACTGGATGATGAACTAATCAAGGCAAGTGGACGCAAACAAACGTCCGCACAGGTCTTCGACACACTCAATTCATGCCGACAACTTGAACTACCCGTCAGCATAGATTTGATCTTTGGGTGGCCAAACCAGACGATTACCCAGATGCTGCATGACTTGCGTGCCATTGTCGACACGGATATCAATCATATTACCCACTATGAACTGAACATAGCCGGACGAACTGATTTTTCTCGTAATAGACGGGATACCCTTCCCTCGACAGATCGAAATCTTGAAATGTATCAGGTAGGTAAAACTTTCCTTGAGTCTGAAGGTTTCCGACAGGTTACGCCGTACGACTTTGAACGTACCGGTCCTCTACCCAGCACCTACCTCTACGAACAACTGTTTCGAAAACCGTTTCAGGATAACGACGGACAACCCATTGGGTATGACGCGTGGGGGTGGGGCTTCGCAGGCATATCATTCTTTTTCGGCACTCCAGATTCACCAGGGTCAGCGTACATGAATCATGTACATGTCGATCAGTATTTCCGAGATATCGATGCCAACCGTTTTCCGATCCTGAGGGGATATGAGTACTCAGCGATTGACCTGAGACTGCATTTACTCTTTCAGGAGTTACAGGGATTATCGGTCGACCGTCGACGATACGCCTCATTGTTCGGGTGCGACGTTGTCGACGAACATGACCCGATATGGACGACCCTTCATGAACTCGAATGGGCCAGCATTGACGACAACTTCGTCACTATAGAGGGCAACGGCGTGTTCTACCTCCCCCTGATTCAGAACATGCTCGCCCATGATCGTTCTGAGGCCATGCGGAAACATCGAATAACCGCTTCACAACAATCCCCGCCTTCGACATCTGCACCCTCTCGTGGGTTACCGGAAGACGTGGCCAGTGCGGTTGCGACCGCACGTGCAAGCTAGCCCGTTAGACATCTCCAACGGTCGACGCTATTGCAAGAGTTCTCTTCGCCGATGCAATAACCGGACGCTCAATGAGTTTACCGTCAACCAGTAAGACACCACCGTTATTAGTTTCGTACGCCTCGACAATCCGTTTCGCCCACGCCACATCAACAGCCGCTGGCGTGAACGCCTGTTGAATTGTCGATACCTGGGTCGGATGAATCGCTGCTTTCCCAACAAATCCGAGCGCCTGGGTCCGCGAACACTCGTCTGCCAAGACTGCAAGATCCGGAACATCCATGAACGGTGAGTCAATCGGACTTACATTCGCAATAGCCGCAGCCAGAACGACACGCGACCGGGCAAACAACACCGCGTCCCATTCCACGGCACAACCAATATCAGCGGCGTAATCGATCGCGCCAAAAAAAATTGCTGATACATTCGGACTTGCTGTTGCTATGGCTTCTACCGCCGCAACACCACGAGCTGTTTCGGCCATCACTATCAGAGGCACGGCAGGTGAAATACCAGATAGCGCATTCGACACGTCACGAATTTCCTCTGGACTATCACACTTTGGCAACATCAATGCATCGGGACGAACATCCGCTTGGCACAGGGCCTTGATATCACGTTGTCCGAGGTCGGTCTTCGGATCATTGATTCGAAGGCTCACCTCCGCACGAGTGGTAACACGTGACCGAAAAAGATCCAGCGCTGCTGTGCGCGCCTGATCTTTATCGGCAAAAGACACCCCGTCTTCAAGATCAATACAGACCGCGTCCGCGCCAGTCGCCAGTGCTTTTGGATAACGGTCTGGACGCACAGCCGGTACAAACAAGAGACTACGCCGTGATCGAAATGATCGCGTCACGAGAATCCTTTCTCTTCGCGCGTTCCGGACGTCGTCAACATAGTTACAAGTTGCCCAACCGAATACCCCTCATCGGACAGATTCTGAATGTAGCGAAGGGCTTTACTTACAGATGCGACCGGAATTGCCCGTTCCCCACAACGACGAAACTTCTGATTTAGTTCTCCAGTAGTCGCAGGCTTCTTCGGATATCCACGGGCACCATCAACAAACCTTTCAATCGTTCGGCCGCCACGAAGACAAACAACAACGCGCGCTTGGGTCAACGGTGCAACATTACGCCCCACATTCTCGTCGACACACATAACTACCCGCGATACCAAGTTCACGACGGATGGCGTCTGCATCGCCGCCGGTTCAAAAGTTTCAATACCAATGTCGCCAAACGCGACTGCTGCCGCCGCACAATAGTGCAGGCTAAATTTCCCCTGAAGACCGGTTTGGGGTCGATCGTAAATTAAGACGGTGGGTGTAACTGGATCAACAAACACCTCGATGGATTCGATCGCATCCGGCACAAGGTCAAGCTCAGCACGTAAATCAAGCAACGTATCAATCGTGGGGTGTGTCGCAGCACATGATGGATATAACTTAACAGTGATACCTCCCTCGAGAATTTCCCAGCGTTGTCCCAATTCCACGAGTGCAGAAGATATGTCAGTTTTCTCGCTCTGCATCGCAACAAGAAACCCTTGCGACCCGTCGATGGCGTGTGCAGACGCCGAAAACCCTTCCTGGGCAAGTAACGCTGCCAACACACCATTCCGAGCCGCAAGTCCACCTTGTAAAGGTTTGACCATCGTCCCAAAATTCTCTTTCAGGCCGGACGCCTCTGATGCAGCAATCGACAAAGCGCGCGTTGTGCCTTCTGCGTCGAGTCCAAGCACCCGTGCTGCACTGGCTGCTGCACCGATCGTACCAATCGTCGAAGTGCAGTGCCATCCGTGTTCGTAGTGCGATGGATTCATCACAGCACCAAGAACAGCTTCAACTTCAAATCCAACCACATACGCATCAAGTAATGTTTGACCGGATGCTTTAACAGTCTCACCAACAGCAAGCCCGGCCGCAACAAGCGGTGCGCTCGGATGCGCAAGGGTTACCCAGCACATATCGTCAAAATCAAGCGCATGCGCCGCCGTACCATTCGCCAACGCTGCGGACGATGGTCCACACGATTGGCTAGAACCAAGAATATGACTTTGTCCAGTTCCACCTTCCGCCTCTAATACGCGTTGGACAATTCCTGCCGCTGGTTCGACAGCGCCAGCCAATATGACGCCGACAGTGTCTTGCACCGCAGCACATGCAACCTCGCGAGCTGTGTCTGGAATAACCTCTGAACTAACGAACGCCCCAAGTCGAGCGGCTGCCGGCGTTGGCAGTCTCATGGTTCGTTCCCATAAAAAAGTGCGATATTTCGAAGTCTCCGCTCAATCTCATCCGACGGTATCCATCGACCATTAACCATGACACCGACGCGGTTCCGGATATGGCTGATGTCATCAGTAGGATTTGCACTCAGAAGAAGCAGGTCAGCCCGACGACCAACAGCCACCGTGCCAAACTCATCGGTCGCATCGAAATATTCAGCAGGTCGACGCGTGCCAATCTCAAGCACTTCATATGGCGTCATCCCAACTTCTGTATAAAGCGCCATCTCGTGGTACATCGCAAAACCAGGCACGCTGAATATTTGCGGCGAGTCCGTTCCGATCGCAATGTTCGCCCCGCCCTCATGCAAGGCTGTCAAAACGTTGCGCCGAAGCGAAGCGATCCGCCGGTTTATCTCAATCTCGGTCGACTCAAGACGGGTGTCCACGGCTTCCCGCCATCGGTCCACCATCTCTGTCGGCATGTAACGAACCTCCGGACGCTCCGAGAGCACATCGGCTGATCCACGGTCATTAAAAAAGGCGGTTTCCCACAACACCATTGTCGGCACAACCCATGCACCCGCTTCAACAGTGGCTCGAACTAACTCGGGAATACGGCTTTCGTCCACGCTCTCGAGTAACGCTCCAACCACT
>DTWD01000200.1 GCA_012963185.1 Acidobacteriota bacterium | reverse complement strand
TTTCTATTACGGATTTAGAGACGGTGTTGGGTGGATAGATGTTGAGATTTGGGAGGAAACCCAGGACGCTGAGGCCTCACAAGGTTGGTGTCCAACCGTCTTGGACACCAATGGTGATGGTGTGATTTCTCAAGGGTGGACTGAACCAGATGAATCGGTCGATCCAACACTGGACCATCGGATAGCGTACGGGTGCTACTCGCCTGCCTATAACAAGGCCGACGGTACCGTATGGTGTTCTGACAACGGGCGCGATGACAATACCTTGATGCGGCTTCAGGTTGGTGACAACCCACCGGAGTCATGTGTCGCAGAGGTCTATATGCCTCCTCCGAGTATTCAAAATCCATCTCCGTATGGGAGTGGAGGCCTGCATATTACGAATGACGGACTTGTTTGGCAGGATTGGCGTGGCAGTGGCCATTTCGCGTCATTTGACCGGAGTGTGTGTACCGTCACAAATGGGCCTGAAGCGACAGGCCAAAGTTGTTCTGAGGGATGGTCGTTCTACCGGATGGACAAACCCACGTATGCAAATGCGGAGATGCCAATCAATTCGGATGAGAGTTACCTGACACAGATCGACCACCATGATGTGTTGGGTTTCGGTCCAGAAACGCCCGTGTACGGGGTTGTGAATACTGATTCGTTAGAGGTATTCGTGCCGGAGACTCAGGAATTTGTCACATTGCGAGTGCCTTACCCGATGGGATTCTTTTCTCGGTCTTCGGTAGGCCGTATTGATGACCCAAGTACTGGATGGAAGGGAAAGGGGCTTTGGTCAAGCTACTCGAATTATGCGGCATGGCACCTTGAGGGTGGTCCCGGCACACTCCAGAAGTCCGTGAAATTCCAGATACGCCCTGATCCACTGGCCAAATAGTCATTTAACGCTGAATATTCTGATGGCTATCGAAATGCATTGTCGGGTTCGATAGTGGACGGTAGGATAGTTTTGTTCGTTCTAGGTGCTATAAACATCACCTTTAAGTGAAGCATGAGCAAATTGACACGACAGTTACGCGGTGTTGTCTACTGTGGGACATTACAGGTGGCTGGGGCTGTCCTACTCGTTTGTGCCACGGAATCTGTGGCGTGGGCGCAGGCATCTGAAGAGACCACTACTCCGCGGGAGTTGATTGACCGTTATTGCTCGTCATGCCACAACGATCGCATTCAAACCGCTGGCCTGTCATTTGATAGTTTGAACGGTGTTAATCCCAGTGGTGATGCGGAGGTGTGGGAGCGGATCATTTTGAAGCTACGAAGTGGTGCAATGCCGCCACCGGGTCGCCCACGTCCTGATGTCGAGACCTATCACTCCGTAGCAAATCAGCTTGAAGCGTTAATTGATCAGGTCGCCGTGTTAAGTCCGAACCCAGGTCGGACGAGTACAACACACCGACTAAATCGTACAGAGTATCGGAACGCTATCCGCGATCTGCTCGCGGTTGATCTCGATGTCGATTTGCTACTGCCAGGTGATGAAACGTCTGATACCGGTTTCGACAATAACGCTGATGTACTGTCGATGACGACCTCTCAGCTTGAGCGATACTTATCGGTCGCGCGTCATGTTTCTCGTCTCGCCGTTGGTGTGGCCCCGCTTGCGCCCCAGTTCGAGACCTTTGACGTTCCCTTATTGCTTGTACAGAACGATCGGCAAAGTGAGCACTTGCCGCTGGGCTCACGCGGTGGACGAGCCATCCGGTACCACTTCCCGGTTGACGGCGAATACCTCTTCAAGATCGACCTTCGCACGAATTGGCAGGACTATATTCTCGGGATGGGAACCGAGCAGCTACTCGACGTTCGTATCGACGGCGTGCTCGTGAAACGTTTCACGGTGGGTGGTGGAACGACAGCCAGGGCTGCGCCAGTGACTTTTACCATCGCCGAGAAGGGGGCACCAGAGTGGGAAGAGTATGTCCTCAATGCTGACCAGGATCTTGAAGTGCGTGTTCCCGTTGAGGCCGGTTCACGCTTAGTCGGTGTGTCGTTTGTCCGTGATCTCTGGGAGCCGGAGGGGATTCTTAAACCGCATCAAGTCGGCGAGGTGCTATCAAACGACGAGGCGTATCACGGTAACGCTTCCGTGAGCTCGGTTTCCATTGCTGGCCCGTATGGAACGGGCGGAAGCGGAGAGTCGGCTAGCCGACTCGCAATTTTTAGCTGTCGACCGACTACCGTAAATATGGAGCGGAACTGCGCGACAGCGATACTGTCACGTTTGGCGCGGCGGGCGTATCGTCGACGGCACGGTATCGGTCGGCCCATTGCCCATGGCTGAGCCGTGGGACGAGACCACTCAGCGGCCCAACATTTTCGCG
>DTWD01000199.1 GCA_012963185.1 Acidobacteriota bacterium | reverse complement strand
GGAGTCCCTTTTTCATTCTTGGCCACATCTGGCTCAGCGCATTAAATGCCGTGGCCCTAATGCCCGATCTCGGCGGCGTTGTACGACTTGACGGATATTACTTCCCGTATCAGCGAGCAATCGGCCTTGGAACACTCTTCTATGGGTTTATCGGTCTTATTCTCATTTACCGAATTGTGCGTAGATACTGCTCACAAGGATTGGCGAGTCTGTCGACTCTGGGATTATGCACCACCTCGTTTTTGATCTGGTACCTCACAGTAGACAATTCAATGGTGCATGGTGTGTCGATGTTTGCCACCACACTGTTTCTCTTTCTTTGGCACCAAAATCGAGACAGCGCCTTGCACGTGCCATGGATAAAACTTGGGCTCGCTGCCGGCCTCATGATGATGGTCAGATGGCAGAACGTCGCATTCGCTCTATTACCCCTAGCCGATGTCGTCTGGTCTCTCTGGCGAAACCACACTAAAAATCGCCGCGAACGATTATTAATGATTGGTCGCGGATTGACACAGTTCGCGTTGGCCGCGTTCATTACATTCGCCCCACAACTTCTGTTCTGGGAATCGGTCTATGGATCGTTTCTCTATCTACCGACACAGGAGCATGCCTTCGAACCAAGTGTGATTCCTCCCTACATCACCGACGTGCTTTTTTCATCAAACCGGGGTCTCCTATCATGGACGCCTATCATTACGGCGGCGCTCATCGGCCTTGTATGTTTTGCACGCGACCACACCCGTGTGGCATTGGTGCTTGCTGGAAGTTTTCTTGCTCAAGTCTGGATCAATGGGTCGGTTGAAATCTGGTGGGGTGGAGTGGGGTTTGGCGCCAGACGTTTTGCCAACTGCGCCGTAATTTTTGCAGTCGGTTTGGCCGGACTATTAACTACGATCCAACGTCGCCCGCTGATTGCTCCAACCGTGACACTCGTTGCTCTACTCCTCTTTAACACTGTCTTTATGCTTGGTTATCGCAATGGCTCGTTATCTCCAACGGAAGGCGTGACTTTCAATAGCGTCACCGATGAACTTTACGAATTCATTGGCAACCCGTTCTCACTACCCATAGGGGCCTACGTCGCCTGGCGTTACGAAGTCGGATTGCCCGTCTACGACCGATTACGTGGTCGGACCTACAACAATCTCTCGATCGACATTGGCGCCTCTGGAGATGAACGATTCTTAGGACGGGGTTGGGCGGCACGCGAACAACATCCAGATTTTTCGTTTCGATGGGCCGACAGTAAGAGCTCGACCGTTTTGATCCCACTCAAAACCAATGCCGACGATTACCTGCTTGAGGTCGAATGGGGTCCGTTTAGTGCGCCAGGACTGCCGCCACAAAGTGTCACGATCGATGTTAATGGCAAGCCCGTGGCTACGCTAACACTAAGACCTGGTGTTCACGTCGACCGCATCACGATCCCATCGACGGCGCTGAGGTTAAACCTGAATCAATTGCGTTTTCAATATGAATACGCGGTTGCGCCTCGAGATCTCGGAATTTCAGACGACGAACGACGTCTCGCGGTACAAGTCGCGACTCTAAAACTCCAACGCATTCTGAAACCCTAGATTTGAACGTCTTCGTTTCGATTAATAGCGAAATAGATACTGGAGTTTGGTAAAAAACGCACGGTTCGTGCGTTGTAACGTTGTAATTGACGGAAACAGATAATCACTCAAGCCATCACCGTCGATGTCTTCTCCGAGAATACGATCGGCTTGCCGAAACCGATCATCAACGCCGATATAGAATACGGTGCCGGCATTCACACGATAACTGGCGAGTAAATTTAGCCCTATCGATTTTTGCAGCGTGTTGTACTCGGCAATATTTCTCAGAGCGAGCCGCTCCGTAAACTGATACGTACTCAATGCACGAACAATTTTGACATCAAACACTAGCTCGTCATCATTTCGGGGGTCGAGCAATCGACTCGTGCTGAGATTAATCTGGGATTGAAAACGTGAAACGGGACGCACGGTCGCAAATAGACCACCGCCGCCGCCTCGACCGAGAAATGGATTCTCGATATATCGCACCTCATCTCCATACCGAACAAACCCACCAATTGAAAACTTGCGACTCGTGTTAATCCGTCCGAAGAATCGAACACTCGACTTATCGAATTTAATCCCTTGAAATCGTTCCATGTCCTGACCAACACTCACGTTGGCACTGATATTGTTTCGAAACGTCGTATTCAAACTAACAGACAATTGCTCGTCTTCGAGCACGTCTGCGTAACTCCAATTCCGACCGTAGGTCACACTTGGCCCCCAGTTAGTAATCGTCGTTTCTGGCCAAAATCGGTAGCCAATCGTCGACACAATCCGCTGTTCGTCAACCCGTCGCACAAATCCAACGTCTGTCTTGAAATCTGGTGAGAGGCGGTACGCTCCTGTAAACACGTTCCAGTGTCGGCCGTTAAGTCGATAGTTCATATCGAACATTTCGCCGACTGATTCCGTGCCATCCAGATCACGATGATCGGTCTGCACGGCGACAAATCCTATATTCTGTGTCTGCCCGAGTCGAAAACTTCCGTCAGCCATCATCATCCGACTATGACTGTCGAGAAATTCACGGTTGGTCACCATGGCACCGATATGGGACTCGGAATAGAGGTCGTAGCGTGCGCGCCCGATGGCAACGTTGGCCGAATCCCCAAAGCCGGTACTGAGAGAACTGTCGAGATCACCCACGGCCGCATCATTCGCCACCAAGAATCCAACGGTGGTGTTACCTACTTTTCCCGTGATTTTCCCGCCCCAATCGGGATCGACAATGGTCCGGGTATGCACAAAATTTATTGGACCAAAAACATTAAATATTTCAGCACCTTCCAGAAAGAACGGTCGTAACTCTGGATAGAACAGCGTAAACCGCTGATTTGTTTCAATCTGTGGCCGATCTGATTCGATCTGAGAAAAATCAGGGTTATACGTAAAATCTGCCGTGAGATTGGATGTGATCCCGTACTTCAGATTGACACCACCTTCAGGCTCAGGGTCTTTGGCGACGAAATCGCCACTCGAACTATCAATCGAACCAAACTGGATTCCTGTCAGAACCGGCATGATCTCAAGGTTTCGACTGGTTGAGAGATTGGTCATCCCGTCCAGCAATCCCATCTGAGTCAGAAATCCTGAGACGCCACGGGAAATCGGCGCCCAGACAACATTCTCATCTTTCCCTCGAATTTCTCGAACAATCTGAAATCCCCACTGGTGCACATTGTCTCGCTCGCGCTGCGGATATCTGAGACTCTTAAAAGGAATTGCCAATTCGGCCGTAAATCCATCGGCAACGATCTCCGCTCCACTATCGAAGAGTGCATCCCACGAATTATCTCCATATGGAATACCGCGACGACTAAACCCACCGCCCCGGCCTCCACCGCGACCGCGACCGCCACCGCCACCGCGACCACGAGCATCAATAATTGCGTCACCCTGCACACCGTACCCATTCACAGAAAAGCTGTAAGCACGTTGTTGATCAAGAAATGGATCGAAATAAATACGCACCTTATCGTCACTGAACGCTTGGTCTCGGTCCACCCGGTTGGCCCGCATGAGATTTGGGTCAGAGTAATGTGCGTGAACTGCTAAATAAATATTATCGCTGTCGTACGCAATATATATATCCGTCGCTTCAGTCGCCGGTGCGCCCTCAAGAGGCTGCTGTTGCACAAATTCGGTAAGGTGCACCGCCGAGGCCCACACAACATCGTCCAATGTCCCATCAATACTCGGGGGTTGATCAATCCGCGGTATCTTGACAGTAGGTCGACCCGCGAGACTTCGAGCGGCCGGAATAAGGCCAACACCCGCATCACCTCTCTCTGGATTCCCTCGCGCACTCCCCCCAGTTGCATCAGTTGACGAACGTGGCCGATTATTGTCAACCGTACGCGGTTCCCGACCAGGAGCTCGTCGATCGACTACTCGGGATGGTGTTTCCAGTGCTCTATCCGTCGTGACTTCAGATCGCCCTAGCATCTCGTGCATAAATCCATTCTGTAATTCGGCAACCACCTGGTCTTGCAGTTGGAAAATTTCAGCCGCTGCGCCATCAACTTTAACAACACGACCAGTGCGCCCCGTGTCAGTATTTATTACGCGGGCAATGATTCGCATTCGATCAGTGAATCGCTGGTACCCACCAACAACAAACCATTCTGACCCAAGTTGTTGGCTACGTTGCCTCGCCACAAGAGAAAAGTCTTCGTCACCGCGATCCGCGGAAAGCTCAAATATTGCTTCCTCATCCGCATCACGCCTAATGACACTTAGGCCTTCAATTCTCTCAAACTCAGCGGCAACAGTTTCAGCAATACCAGCACCTATCCATTCGTCTTCAGGTGCAGCGCTAACGTTCACAAAACGAAAGACGGCGACACTCACCGATCCCAAGTCAGCCATCTCAGTTTGACTTTGCGTCTGCACCAACACGACAGCAACCGTGACAAGGTAGAAAATGAGGGTTGCGGTCAGACGGGCCATTCGATTCTCACGTTTCATCTCATAGTCAATACTCCAGCTACCTACAAAACGTTTCTCACGGCAAAACCGATTTAGCGCATTTTTATCGAATTAGTCGTTCGAATCCGTTGTTGACACGGCCAAGAAAAGAGACCACCATCCCGTCATTAACTAGTCAGGGATAGACATAATGATTAATCGTCGCCAGTTCGTCTACGCAGCTGCGTCCGCTGCTGCGATGCTCACTCGCACTGCACATACATTCGCAGCCAGCTATGACCTCATTATTAAAGGTGGTCGGGTCATCGATCCCTCGGTGCGCCTGAACGCGACCGGTGATGTCGCCATCACCGGTGGTCGGATTGAAGCGGTTGAGACTGATATTACTGGTGACGCCACTGAGATCATCGATGCGACTGGCAAGCTCGTCATCCCCGGTCTCCTCGACGTACATTCGCACTATGCGCGCGATGCCGAAGGTCCTCGGATTTGCCTCTCCGATGGCGTGACAGGGTGGGTAGATGCCGGATCGGAAGGGGCGGACCAGATCGACGACATGGTCGCGATAGCACGTACAGCACCACAACCTGCACGAGTTTTGCTCAACATTGGACGAGAAGGAATCCTGCCGGATGGTGACACTCATGACCTTGCTCTGGCTGATGTCAATGCAGCCAAGGCCGCCATTGCACGCAATCGTGACTATGTAATTGGTGTCAAGGCTCGTTTAACCGAGGGTGTTTCGGTCGATGACGTCGAAGTCCTCCGGCGAGCCCAGGAAGTAGCTACCTTTTTTGATCTGCCGCTGATGATCCACATGGGCCAAACCGCATCGCCATTTTCTATCCTCGTCGACCAACTGAAAGCCGGTGATATCGTCACTCACATGCTGGCCCCACCGCCGAATGCCATCATTGACGACGATGGACTGATCTTTCCGGCTGTTCTTGCCGCCCGACGGCGAGGGGTGTGGTTCGACGTGGCCAACGGCAGAACGGGGCACTTGCTCTGGGATACGTTCGACCGCATCATGCAGGCCGGATTCTGGCCAGACACGATTTCAACCGATGGCAACACTACGAGCCGAAGCGCGTCAAGTGTCATCGATTTCCCAAACGTCATGTCAAAGTTTTTGAATTTTGGTCTGACGATAGACCAGGTAGTAGCTCGAGCGACACTGAACGCCTCACGAATCTACCCGGTGTTTCGTGACCGCGGTACCCTGAACGTGGGTGCCCCGGCCGACGTCGCGGTCCTTGAACTTCGTGAAGGAACGTTCGAATTTATTGACAACTACGAGAACCTTCGTGTTGGCACGCAACGCTTGTTTCCTTCTGAAACCGTACTCGGTGGGCAACGAGTGTCTCGCGTATAGTCACTGGTGATACACAGGAAAACAGCGGGCACTATGAACTAATTCGTGAGTATCTCCGAAGCACGTCTAACATCTCACTGACGGGCGCGTTATCTCCAAAGGTCTCGCTCGCATAAGCAAAGAGTTCAATATTTCCAGGCGCAATAACAAAGGCCCCTCCCAACTGGAAAGGATTTGTTCCCACTTTGTACTGGCGGTGACCGTCCGCCTGAGCGGCATTTCTGGCACGAAAGTTCCGCCGCCGGAAGAGGTGCAGAAGGGACGCGTGTTTCAATTCCGCAACCTTGTACGCCATACGTTTCTCGTCCACCAACAATGGGAACGTAATTCCGGTTTGTTCTCGGAAATCGCGTGCATAGTTCACATCACCAAGTCCCACTGCTGCAACACTACCGCCAGCCTCACGAATTTCCGATTCATAATCACGCAACTGCGCGATGTGTTGCCGACAAAAAATTCATCCGTAGTGGCGTAAGAACACCAATACTGCAGGCTCTGTCTCCCAAAGAGAGCCAAGAATTATCCTTTCACCGTCAGGGTTCGGAAGGTCAATCGGCGCAAGGTCCAAGGCAATGCCGCTATCAGATATCGTCATAAACGTCCGCGGTTAGAACCATCGTTCCTTATGCAATCGTCAGCGCCCAGAAAAAGAGCAACCTCACAAACGAAACAAATAAGACAATTTCGTAAACACCGCACGGTTCGTTCGCTGCAAACTTGTAAAGGGAAACAAAGTATTGTCAATACGGGTTCCACGCTGGTACCGATCGTCATAACCGACAAACACAACCGTGCCGGCATTAATACGATAAGTAAACAACAAATTATTACCAACGCTCACGGCTTGGGTATTGTGCTCCGCAATATAACGTAGTAGAAAACGGCGACTCAGCTGAAATGTCGTTCGTGTCCGAAAAATCTTCACGTCAAACACTTCCGAGTTTTGAGCACGATTCACAAATTGACTGAAAATGTTATTGAGTTCAACCCGCATACGTGAGTGAAGGCGAACACTAAAATTAATGTTACCCACGATATTTCGACCGACGTATGGATTCTCATCGAAGAGAATTCCATCGCCCCCATTAAACCCACCATAGATAGACAAAGTCCGACCACTCACAACGCCAAATAAACCGTAATTCGTTTTTCGAAAATCGATCTCCCGATACCGTTCCAAATCTCGATTTACTGTGGCGTTGAATGAAATATTGTTTCGAAACTGAAAACTTGTCTGAGCTTGGATCTGTTCATCCTGAAGCTCACCGGTGTGATCATAAAGTCGGAAGTAGGTGACCGAAGGTCCCCATGTCATAAGTGTAGACTCCGGCCACCAACGGTAAGACATCGTCGCATTCGCTTGTTGTAGATCCACTCGCGGAATAAATCCACTCTCTGCACGAAACTCAGGGTCAATACTTCCATACGACGCGCTGTATCCAAAGTTTCGACCTTGTCGGGTTAAGTTCGCCTCGATTGCTGAACCAGCAAGATCACCCTCTTCCTCACTATGCGAAGACGAGCCCACGGCCGTGAAGCTTAAGCGATGTGTTTGTCCAAGACGGAATCGTCCGTCAATACCAGCGACTCGACTGTAATCCTGGTCAAATTCCCGCGCGGTCATGATGGCACCAAGATATGATTCAGAGTAAAAGTCATACCTCGCCCTCCCAACCACCGTTTGAGACGTCATACCGAAACGCG
The DNA here is from genome assembly GCA_012963185.1 of Acidobacteriota bacterium. The sequence goes on along the minus strand of DTWD01000199.1, from coordinate 23 downwards.
GGTCACTTGAATCGTCAAAATAG
>DTWD01000198.1 GCA_012963185.1 Acidobacteriota bacterium | reverse complement strand
CCATTTGCCGCGATTTACTGGTGAAGTCCGGTTGGCATAGGACGTTACGGTAAGGATGCTCCCGTGTCCCAGCAAACCACCGCGAACATCATCTTCTTTAAAGTCAACACGCCGAAAATGGCTTCCACGGATATTCGGAATCCCATAGTGCTGAGCGAGGCGTTCGTTGACAAAAGTGTAATCAGCTGACAGCAGATCTAATGTGCTCCGATTATCTCGCAAGATACTCGTAAACAGCAGCTCTGTCTCTCGTCGAAAGGCCTGTCGCAAGGCCTCTCCAAAATCAGGAAATGCATCTTCATCCGGACGCACCGCGGCAGCATTACGCAGCGTCAACCACTGTCCTGCAAAGTTCTCAACCAACGCATCCGACCGTGAGTCCGCAAGCATGCGTTCGAGCTGGCCGGTAAAAACCTGCTCGTCGTGCAACTTGCCACGCTCAGCAACAGCGAGCAGTTCATCATCGGGAATACTGGACCACAGAAAGAACGAGAGACGCGACGCTAGTTCAAGATTGCTAACCACATAGTTCGTACTGGTCGACAGATTTTCAGGATCGCGCTCGACACGAAAAAGGAACTCTGGGCTGACTAACAACCGTCGAAACGCCATCTCGATTCCCGTATCGAAACTACCGTTTGCACGACCGCGCTCATAAAAAACTAGCAGGCGATCAACATCGCCTTGTGTTACCGGGCGCCGGAACGCAAGTCTCCCAATTCGAGAGAGAATCTCCTGCGCACAGGCACGTTCATCGGTAACAACACCTGCCCCCGGACGACAAGTAAAGATGGCTTCTCGGCTCGGCGTGTCATTCACCGGACGCGAACCACTTGATTCATATGGACCCGCGATAGTGACGCTTTCAACGTATGGTTGATACCTCGAATCACCGCCCGAACCTTCACCGGTAAATGGTCGGAGGTAGAGCTTCCGTAAGCCTTCCGGCTCAGCCGATGTCTTCCGAAGGAACGCCACGCCAATCTTGTGCGGACCAGCCTGAACCGGAATCCGGATCTCCTGTGTACCGACCGTAGGCGTGTACAATCCGCGGGCGTCACTATCCTCCGGTGACTTACCAATCGTGAGTAACTCAACTCGCTCACCGTCGATGGTGACCTCTAATTCGTGCGCCTCAATGCGTAACGGCCCATCAGGCAGCACTTCAATCATGTATTCCGCGTCTTCAGGAAAGTTATATTCAACAACGACACCACCGCGCGTCCCGAACGGCAACCCCTCCATTCGACGGTCTTGACCAAGGTCAGACGCAATACGGAATGTCTCGGCCGTGGGCGACGGCACCGGGGACGCCACGGCCAATCGACTAATTTTGCGCGCAGCTGCCAAGTACCGATCCATTGACGTCGGCGACACACCAAGAACTCCAGCAATGTTGTCAAACCCGTAGCTGGTATCATCCGCTGGCAGCAGATCTTCGACGTTCACGTCAAGGTCGAAGAGGTCACGGATGACGTTTCGGTACTCGGTACGACTCAACCGGTGAAAAGCTTCAGTCCGTCCAGGGTTGAAATTTACTGCTGCCGCACGGTCAAGTTCGTTTTCAAGCCAAAAGCGGAATTCATCATAGGTTTCCTGGTCAGGGCGTGGACGTGGCGGCGGCGGCATCGCACCGGCTCGCATTTTACGAACCACCTTCTCCCAAGCTTCTGGATGAGCCCCAATATCGGCCAAATCAAGCGATTCAAGCGTGAACCCGCCTGTTTCTAAACGGTCGTTGTGGCATGAGACACAGTAACGGTTGACGAGCGCTTGGCGGTCAGCGTGTTGTGAGGTCTCTTGTCCACCACCGGCAGCCGAAACAGCATGCGCCCCAATAGCGCTGACGAAAACGACCGCCAGAAACGAAATCACTACAGGCACTAAACTTCTATGCATCAACATTTAAGCTAAATCAGTACGTTTTGACGCTAACCATCCACGGTGACTGTTAAAACTATGAAACAGCTTAGTTTGTACAAACACACAACACGT